>DAHZQE010000097.1:0-2555 GCA_027409005.1 Ferrimicrobium sp.
ACAGCGAAACCTCCAGCAGTATCTCCATAGAGGGTTGAGTAGCCTACCGCAAGTTCGGACTTGTTGCCGGTTGTCAGCACCAAGCGCCCAGTCGAGTTTGAAAGCGCCATCATGAGGATGCCTCGAATGCGACTCTGGAGATTCTCGTCCACCACCCCCTCCACTGCGATCTCCTCTGCCAAGATCTCCGTCAGTGCGCTATGGGCAGCCTCTATGGGCAGAGTCACGAGTCGAGCCCCAAGGTTGTGGGCTAGGTCTGTGGCATCAGCAAGCGAGCCTGATGAGGAGTAGCGAGAGGGCAAGGCGACGAGATCGACTGCCGATGGGCCAAGCGCCTCAACCGCCAATGCAGCCACAAGAGCAGAGTCGATCCCCCCTGATACTGCGACCAGCACCCCAGGGGCACGATTCTTGCGTACATAGTCACGGGTTCCAAGAACAATCGCTGCAATCACCTCATCGGGATCAAACCCACGAACTGGAGGGTCGATAGGAGCACACGATGACTCTCTTACCGGATTAACACCTCCCGGACGCTGGAGGTTCAAAACGGTGCGTTCCCAGGGACCGATAGCAACTCGCAACTCACCCCTGGGGTCAAGGAGGCGCTTGCGATAGCGAGCCTCCTCTCCCATAAAGTCGACCACTAAAAGATCCTCGACAAAACGCTTCGCACGTGACTGGACGTTGCCGGAGGCGCCGACGAAGAACGAACCTCCATCGAAGACCAGCTCATCCTGGCCGCCAACGAGGTTACAGTACAAGATCGCCACCGACTCATCCGACGCGCGAACCTCCATCAGCTGTTCTCTTGCCGCTTGACGTCCCATCTCATATGGGGAGGCATTTGCAACAAGTACGACCTCTGCGCCCATCGCCGCCGCCTGCGAAATTGCACCCTGGGGTGACCAAGCGTCCTCACAGATGGCGAGGCCTACGGCGACTCCATTGACCTCGAGGAGGTGGGGTTGCGCCGACCCTGGACGAAAGTAGCGACACTCATCAAAGACGGTATAGTTGGGCAAGATCTGTTTGTCATAGATCATCTGCACCTGGTGATCAAAGAGCACCGCTATCGAGTTGTGCAGATCATCGCCACGGCGCACGAACCCCACCACGACGACGATGTCATCTGCCACCATCGTTGCGATCTTCCTGAGCGCCACGAGGTTGTCCTCAATGAACTGGGGCTGCAAAAGGAGATCCTCTGGAGGGTAACCGGTTAGAGCCAATTCAGGAAAGAGCAGGATATCAACCCCGAGCTGACGTGCCTCTTCGATCACGGAATAACAGCGGTCAGCGTTCTGTTCGATAGCTCCGACACTAACATTGACCTGTGCGCAGGCAAGCTTGAGAGGACTCACATAGTTATGGTAGCCCCAGAGTTCGACACCCAGAACCCTGCCATCGAAGTAAACGAGCTTGTCAAAACGTACCCTGGCTCAATAACCGCGGTTAAAGGCGTGAGTTTCTCCATTCCTCGAGGCGGCATCTATGGGCTTCTAGGCCCCAACGGAGCAGGTAAAACCACTACCTTTGGAATGATCACCACCAGGGTCATTCCCACCTCGGGAACAGTCACGATCAACGGCATCGATGTGGTCGCTCGGCCGGCGGCCGCCAAGAGTCTTCTAGGCGTCGTCCCCCAGTCCAACACCCTAGATCGATCGCTCAGTGTACGCGAGAACCTCACGTTTCACGGTCGCTACTTCGGCATGACCACCAAGGTGGCGCGCACCAAGGCTGATCAGTTACTCGAGCAATTCCGGCTCCGAGAACGAGCCAATGCACCCGTCGGCGCACTCTCCGGTGGCATGGCACAGCGGCTTATGGTAGCCCGCGCAGTGATGCATAGTCCGACCATCTTGGTGCTCGACGAGCCGACTACCGGGCTCGATCCACAGAGCAGACTGGCACTTTGGCAGATTCTACGCGACCTAAATGCTGCTGGCCAGACGATCCTGCTCTCGACCCATTACATGGACGAGGCAGATGAACTCTGCGAAGCGATCGCCATTATGGATCACGGACAGATCCTTGCTCTTGACACCCCTGAAGCGCTCAAGCGCTCTTACGCCAAACAGGCGCAGATCTCGCTTGACCTCCAGGGTGCTGACCAAGGTCTAGTGGAGGTCCTGACCAAATCATTGCCAGGCACCACGATAGGTTTTGTCGGTTCAAAGCTCACCATCTCGACTGCTGACCCCACAGACCTCTTGCCCATGCTTGTAAAGGAGCTGGTAGCCATGGAGATCAGCTACCGCAATCTATCGGTAAAACAAGGGTCACTAGAGAGCGTATTTCTAGCCCTGACAGGAAGGGATTTGCGCGAATGAGTCTGACCGTATCCAAACCAACCGTCGTTCGCTCGCACTACGCAAAAACCATCTGGTCACTGGTCATGCGAGATCTTCGAGTACTCATCTCCCGCTGGGTGATGTTCTTGGTTCGGGTAATATCTCAGCCGATCCTGATCGTCTTTGTGCTTGCCTACGTGTTTCCCAAGATTGGGCAAGGGGTCGGCGGGAACGCGGCCGCCGAGGCTAAATTCTCGA
>DAHZQE010000120.1:0-4366 GCA_027409005.1 Ferrimicrobium sp.
ATGGAATAAACCTTTCCCAGTGATGCTGATACCGTTTACGCTGTCCTTCTATATTGGCCGCAAGCAGCGAATACAGCAGGCCGAGATGCTGTATCAAGTCCGAGCTCTGGCAGAAGGCGACTTGAAGACCGTCAGACAAATCGCAGTGGCTCCGAAATCAGCGCACCCCTCTCTTGTATGATTGTTTTGAGCAGAAGCCACTCGGGTGGCCACTTGAATCAAGCTGTCCTTCTTGTGAAGCGTGGAGCGGGTTGGAATGGTTGAGCTAAAGGGTGATTTGGACACAGAGGAGGGCTAAGCTATTGTAGGCGAGAATTTCGATAATCAATTGGCGAGACTGACGTCTCGAAAGGCCTCTTGCACTTCATCAACGCTACCACTTCAGGCATCAAGCTGTTTCTCCGCAGGCCTAGGCCCAGACTTCTTTCCAGCAGACGTCAATTGTTCTGTAGAAGGCGTAAATTCAAGCTCATACGCATCCACATGAGTAGAAGCGAACTTTCCCGCGGACACCTTGCGCTGGAACAACAGACCAAGCTCTGCATATAGTGTCAGCCAACGGTCAGTCTGTGAGATCTATCAGGGGCGGTATCTCACCTTCATAAGTGCGTGCTTTCATTTCAGGCAGGTGGAAGTGGGACCATACGAACCTACAGGGCACAGTTGAGCCCCAGGAGAAAGCCGCCTTGCCCTTCAAACTCCAGGCTGTGGGCGTCATGCAATAGGGTTCAAGGACCTAAGTGTACAGCGTTAGTGGCAATCCTCTTACGAGGCCAATAGAGAACATACCTGCGAGACAATGTTGATGAGCTAACACGTGGTCCTTGCCAGGCAGACATTTAGCGGTCTCAGTCGGACTGAAGAGCTGTTTGGGGCAATGGCATACGCCATGGCCCCGACCGTCATCGAGTATGTGAAGAGCCAGATGATGCAAATCGCCGCTTATGCCCACAGAGACCCGGAGGAGCTGCTGATTGTTCTGATGGCCCCGATTATGCAACATAGGGCGAACAGCATGAATTGGCCGGTGACATAGCTCTTTCGGCGGCCCACGTATGATATCACGAGCCAGCTCAAGATCGTGCCAACGAAAGCAGCCGTAATACTGCCGACCTTCAGCTTCTAGGCGTCGTCCGCCCTGATACCAGCGTTGGCGAAGGGGTAATTTGGCTGGTATGCGAAAGTTGAGCCGGCGAGGATCTGTCCGGCAAAGGCGACGCAGGCAATCTCGGCGCGTCGCAATTCTACACCCATGAAGAAGTCGAAGTCGAAGTATGTCGCGCCGTGGCAGGGCTTCTCGATCTGGGTCTCAATGCGGATGGTGTGGACCAGCATAGCCAATCGACCCGCCATATGCTCCTCGGACGAGTCGGAATTCAGGCGCTTGAGGCTGCGCTTCGCTTCAACCAGGCGATCCTTCCTAATGAGGTCCCACTGCATGAGAAAGCATCCGAGCACGAGAGGTACTGGACAGATGCACTGGATTGCGAACTGGATGCCTGCGTGCAGTCATATGTCAGCTAAGATCCGGCGCTGCAGCCTCGCAGAGACCTAGTCTTACGATATGACCACTGATCAGGGCGGTCGATCAACGAATCGAACACGCCGGTAGCCGCGAAGTGCACAATCGCCCAACACAAGGTCACGTAGCTGGTCAAGTAACCACGTGACTTGATTGGCGTCACCTCGGAAGCATATGCTGCGACTCTAGCGTTAGCTGGGCTGCGCACCTGGCCGGGGAGATGCAGCCACCTGGTCCAACGGTGGCAAACACTCCCCAAAAGAGACCGCACAGGATCTATTCGACCAGCAGAGTCGCCAGACTTTCAGCGAAGAACACGAAGAAGATGAAAGCCGTCATGAAGAACAAGGCAGTGATCATAACCCATCGATAGCCAAACTTGAAGCAGAACTGGCTGTTAACGATATCACCTATGACCGACACTTAGCTGCACTTAGAGCAGTACGGCGTTACCAAAGATGGCACCAGCTGTGGAAGCCATCCCCAAGCCAGTTTGCTAACGAGGCAGAACTACGTGACCATGCTCCTTGCCGGTATGAACGCCGTACTTCTTCCCGATGCTGGGTTGTCCCCAGAAATCGCCGATCAAGCATGACGACCGGCATCGACACCAGGATGGACCAGCGGCAGGCTTTGCGGTTCGACTTCATTGCTTGCAAAAGCGTCTGTTCGTGTTCTTCGTCGGAGGCATGCTTGGCTTCGACGATTGCGCCGGAGCCGAGCGTGTCCACGACGAAGTGTGCGGCAACTTTCTCGAAGTTCTGGTCCGCCATATTGTTGCCTTTCTTCCGGAGTTCGTGCAAGGTGCATCGCGGACTGGAGTTGTCTATGAGACAGGTCACCAAGTGCCTTATATAAAACGCATGTGCCACCGCAGCACCCCTGCTCGGTGCGTGCTACCGACACAGCTTGGACCTCAAGCACTCTGCTTGCATGAAGAGAGGTGTGCAGTTGTGCTGCGATCATCCTGAAGTAGCACGTACTGCACTGCAATAGATGGAGAAACCGGGAGGCCGCACCGCCTAGCGCGTAAGGCGCACAGCTCTACCTCTTTCTCTGCTTAGGGAAATGCCTGCAGTCGGGTTGCATGTCAGTGATCAAAAGAGGTGTCTTTGATGCATCTGGAGGACCAATTCAGAGTGTAGTCACGGTTTCGATCAAGCGCACGAGAGTCCTAAAGGAGGTCGTTCCACAGGACTGAGTCTCTGAAAGCCAGTCGGCCTCAGGCGGTCATCCACGTGAGGTTGACGACGACCTGTGTTGGCAAGGCTATCCTCTGGAACGACTCCCGGAAGATCCTGCTCCGCTCTGTTTGAGGCATACGAGTGAGGAACCAGTGGCCGCGGATTCCAGGTCCTTTGTAGTCAGCAGTAAGATGGCACAGTCCAACTCGAGTGTACCCAAATCTGAACGCTGATTAAGGAAGCCCTGGGAGGTAGCACGCCATAATATTGGCTCACCAGTACCAATGGTCGTTGCTGATTGCGTGAATGTACCGTCCAGCCTCTTCTAATGGTCCATCGTACAAGGCCTATCGGCTGCATCTATACATGGTCTCGTGAGTGTTCTACTGTTACAGACTCGGCCTCTGCCAGCGTCACGCGCTCCATCGCTATGCACATTGATTAAAACTGCGAAGAGAAGAGGCCACCTGCTGGGACTCTGGCTTGGCTTTCAGTCTCCGAAGAAGTCGCTCAGTGCGTCTGCCCATCCGCCACCGCCCTCTCCACCACCTCCTCCTTCGCCTCCAGCGCTTGGTGGCGGCCCACCACTTCCACCACCACTCCATGGGTCGTCATCTTGATCGTTTTCCCACCATGGTCTTTCCTGCTGCTGTGGACCTTCATTAGACGGTGGAGGGCCTTGTACTTGCGGACTCTGTCCGTCATCCGCTCCCATTACCGGCGCATTATCGGCATCGCCGTGCGACTCTCCACGGGCGCCGCGCTGCATCGCCTCGTAGCCAGCCATGGTGCCCGCGGCTGCAATGCCAGACTCGCCGGCTCCAAGACCGCCGACGGTTCGACCAGCAGCTCCAATAGCGCCTTCGCCAGCGCCTGCAATGGCTCCGCCCTCTGCTGCTCCGGCTGCTGCACCCGCGGCTCCTGCTCCGGCAGCTCCGCCTTCCGCTGCTCCACCGCCCATTGGCAAGAATATGGGCATGAAGCCGCCGCTGCTAGCTCCGGAATGGCGAGAGAAATAGTCGAAGTCAATGCTCACTGCATCAAAGCCGGAAAGCGCTCGAGCATCACCAAGCTCTGCCTCATCGAGTTCCTGTAGTACCCAAGAGCGCCGAAAACGAACCCGAAGCAGGACCCCACGAGGAACGGTAAAGCTGCGGTGCCGGTGAAGCTTGCGGCGAGCGCCGCGCTAGCCAGACCCATGCATACTGACGACAAGGAGCCAGAGAGCAGGATGCGGACCATGTAGAAGCCGGCACCTGTTGGACTGTAGCCGCCACCGACGCGAAGGAGGTCGCGGCCAACATCGGAAAAGGAGGAGGTTGCTGTGTCTTCGCGGGATCGGAATGCCATCGTAGCAATATTCTGGGCTCTATCCACCTAGCCACGCAATCCAGTGTGGTTAAGCGAGCTTGTCTTGCCTTGATATGAATGCATTGGTGTCCATGTGAGGTGGTGCTCTCGTCCGACTGCGCCTTCTGGAGGACCGGAGACATTTCGATCACCAAGTCTTGCGCCAAGGATGGTAGAAGTACGAGCGGAGAGTGGGCCGAAAGCTGGAGCCGAAACTCTGCGAGCTTGTCAGATCGTCGCCCACGCGCGTCACACATTGCCACTTTTAATCAACCCACACATACAACACCGTCACTATGTCAACGGCAAG
>DAHZQE010000126.1:0-4885 GCA_027409005.1 Ferrimicrobium sp.
GCCCGGTGCGTTCTATATAGCGGAGGGCGCCGAAACTGGATGGGCGCAGGCGCAGTGGTTAGGTACCGAAGAACCCTCGTATCTCAATTTTTTTGATGCTGATGGCGCGCAACGGCTGCTCGAACGGCTTGGCGACCGGCCCGCCTGTGTAATTGTAAAACATGGTGGTCCGTGTGGAGTAGCTCGTCGAGACGAGATCCTTGATGCCTATGTAGAGGCGTTTGAAGGTGATCCTCTCTCCGCCTTTGGTGGCGTAGTAGCCATCAATCGTCCACTCACTCCTGAACTGGCGCAAGCCATGCTGGAGCGGCCAAAGTTTGATGTTCTAGTCGTTCCTTCCGTCGTCGCAGAGGCAGAACAGATCATTCTCGGGAAGCGGCGTCGTAGCCGGATTGCTGTTTTCCCGGGTGCAGCTTTGACTGTGGGGATTCGTTCGGTGGCAGGCGGATACTTACTGCAGCCACCGGACGAGTTGGAGACTGTGGAGGAGTTCCGTCTCGTGACCTCCAGAGTACCGTCGCAGGCGGAGATGACAGATGCGTGGATGGCGGTTGCAGTCGGACAGGCTGCAGCATCCAATGCTGTGACTATCGTCAAGAATCAAGCTGCGGTTGGGGTTGGACAGGGTCAACCATCGAGGGTCGATGCTAGCCGTATCGCAGTGACGAAGGCTGGCGACAAGGCTCGAGGCGGGGCGGGTGCATCCGACGCCTTCTTCCCCTTTCCTGATGGGCTCGAGGCTTTGATTGCAGCCGGGGTGACGACGATCGTAGCACCATCGGGCTCGGTCAAGGACGATGAGATTGCTAAGGTAGCCGAAGATGCGGGTGTCAGCTTGCTCTTTGCACCTCGTCGCCACTTTAGGCACTGAGCTCGTAGTGTTGCGCTGTTGGTGATGAAGGGTCACTCTTGAGCAAAGGAGCTGGGATGTCTGCAAGAGTTTTGGATGGGAATTGGGCGTCTTCACAGGTCAAGATGGGTCTGCGTGAGCGGATTCAGGCTCTAAAGACTCGTGGCGTGACCGTAGGGCTTGCCACCGTGCTAGTAGGCGATGATCCTCCTAGTGCCCGCTACGTGGCGATGAAGCACGCTGACTGCGCAGAGCTTGGGATAGATTCGTTCGATTATCGTCTCGGTGCCGATGTGACTATGGCCGAGCTGTTGGCTACGATCAGCGAGCTCAATGACGATGATCGTGTCCATTCGTACCTAGTCCAGCTTCCTCTCCCCGCGCATATAGATCAGGAGATGGTACTATCTGCGGTTACTCCTGCAAAAGACGTTGATGGTCTTCATCCATATAACCTTGGCCTGTTGACGCTTGGCGAACCGAAGGTGGTTGCCTGTACCCCTGCGGGGATAGTAGAACTCCTCAATCTTCATGGGGTTGATCTACCTGGTAAGCACGTGGTGATCGTGGGTAGAGGGGTGACAATTGGACGTCCACTCGCCCTTTTGCTGGCGCTGAACCGGCCTGGGCTGAACGCCGCGGTGACGGTCGTCCATTCGCGTGTGCCCTCGTTGGTGGACTATACCCGTGAGGCAGATGTTATCATCGCTGCTGCGGGATCGCCAGGAATCATCACCGCTGACATGGTACGAAAGGACGCAGTGGTTGTTGGCGCTGGTACCACTTTCGCAGGGCGAACCCTACTCTCTGACGTTGATGATTCGGTGGCAGAGGTAGCAAGTTGGGTTACACCTCGTCTCGGTGGGGTGGGGCCAATGACGCGAGCAATGCTGCTATCGAATGCGGTGAGCGCGGCTGAGGCTTCACTTGCGCAAGGTTGAACTTCTCCCGGCTCACCAGGGTCTCGTGCGCTCGGTAGAGGTATGGCCAGCGCGCAACGAGGCTCAGTCTGATCGACTGAGCGCCCTGCTGACGGCTATGAAGACGCTTCAACCTGACTTTATTACTGTGACCTATGGTGCAATGGGCTCCTCGCGTGAGCGGACACTGACGCTCATCGAAGATCTCATCGAAGAGGGTTTTGCCGTAGTTGCCCACCTTGCGTGCTTGGGACACAGTCGCAGCGAACTTGTCGATCTCATCCATCGCTATCAAACCCTTGGGGTTCGTGGCATACTGGCGCTGCGTGGTGACCCACCGCTCGACGGCGTAGTGGAGTTTGCAGCTAGTGAACTCCACTACGCAAATGAACTAGTCGAGCTCGTGCGCCAAGAGAGTGACCTACCGGTAGCGGTAGCTCTTCATCCTGATGGCCACCCTGACTCAACAGATACTGCAAGTGATATACAGTATGCGGCACAGAAGTTGGAGCATGCAGACCTTGGACTCACCCAGTTCTTCTTCGAGTATGCCTCCTTTGCTGGACTGCGTGAAGCGATGCTTGGCCAGGGGGTGAAGGTCCCGATAGTGCCAGGACTGATGGTGCCAGCGACGCACAAGCAACTCATGAAGATGAGTCAGATCGCTGGTCTTGATCCTCCTACAAGCTTTGATGGGGTGGCTTTCTCTGGAGATGGCGATACTTCGGCATTCCAGTCGCTTGCTCTAGACGCTGCGGTAGCGCTTGCGAAGAGGGCAATCGCCGATGGTGTTCGAGGCATCCACCTATTCTCTATGAACAATGCGCGAGTTACCACCGAGTTCTTTGCGCGCCTCCAGGTAACAGCTTCTGCTTGAAGGTGTGTACCACACATAGGATTGTTTGCCAACTGTTTACCCGATGTTTGCTCTCCTGTCGCTCAATAGTTAGCCTCTGTCAATAGCCGCCTGGCACACTGGTACTGTCACCAACACGGTGGTCGGCTACTGACAGAAAGGTATGCGATGAGCGATCAATCCATATCGGACGCATTGAACAATGCTCCTCTATCCCGGTTTCACACACGATCAATCTTCGTAGCGGGAATGGGCTTCTTTACCGATGCCTATGACCTCTTCATTATTGGCACCGCTACCACCCTGATTGCTAAGCAGTGGGGTCTCAGTGCTTCAGAGACCGGTCTCATTAACTCGATTACCTTGCTTTCAGCCTTCTTCGGTGCGATAATCTTTGGGCGAATCTCAGACAAGCTCGGACGCAAGAAGGTCTACGGGATGGAGGCAGCTCTTATGGTGCTGGGAGCGGTTCTCTCGGCCTTTTCTCCGAGCTTTATCTGGCTGCTTGTCTTCCGTTTCATCCTGGGAATCGGCGTCGGCGGTGACTACCCGATGTCGGCGGTGCTGATGAGCGAGTACTCTAACACCAAGTCGCGAGGCAAACTCGTTGGCCTCGTATTTGCCATGCAGGCGCTCGGAACGGTCGCTGGATATGTCGTTGCACTCGCCCTGCTTTCGGCAGACGTAAACCCGAATATAGCATGGAGATTGATGCTCGGATTAGGTGCGGTTCCAGCCCTTGCTGTGGTCTACCTGCGCCGGAAGATGCCAGAATCACCGAGGTACAGCTCTAGAGTCAGGGGTGATAACGTGGGAGCAGCCCGAGACTTGGCAGCCTTTTCTGGCGGCGAACTCGTCGTTGCTCGTGCGGATGATAAGCCAGCTCGCATGAGCCTCCGCGCATTTCTTTCGAATCGCCGATACCTGCTCTACCTCCTTGGAACCGCTGGCTCGTGGTTTGTATTCGACTATGCCTACTACGGCAACTCCGTCTCTGCTCCACTGATCGTCAAGAGCGTGCTGGGTGGTACCGGAGCTCATGTACTTACGGAGGCGATCGCCCTCCAGCTGATCGTCTTTACTGTTGCGGCTGTACCCGGCTATTACTTGGCGGCCATGTTTATGGACAGAATAGGGCATAAGCGACTCCAGCTCATCGGCTTCCTGTTTATGGGGCTGGCCTTTCTCGCCATTGGAGTGATTCCAAACGTCACCACTTTCGTGTTGCCCTTCCTGCTTCTGTTTGGTGTGAGTTACTTCTTCGCTGAGTTCGGTCCTAATGAGACCACCTTTGTCCTGAGCGCCGAGATGTATCCTACGAGTGTGCGTTCGACTGGCCATGGTCTGTCAGCAGGCATAGCAAAGTTTGGCGCCTTCCTCGGGGTCTACCTCTTCCCAATCATCAAGAGTCATCTTGGGGTTGCTGGTGCCCTTGACTTCTCGTTCGGCATGGCTGTTCTTGGATTCCTGGTTACACTCGTTCTACCTGAACCAGCGAATCGATCGATGGAGGATGTCTCCGGTGAAGACGATATCGCGGCCCACGCTGAGCAGATTGTGCGTGCCGCAGAGGACCGTCTGGCAAAACAACCGGAGTAAACGCTGAACAGTTTGTCCTGTTAGATAATCACAAAGGTGATGGGTGCATGATAGCACTCATCACCTTTGTTGGTCTGTGCACGTAGGCATTGTTTCAAACGGTGATGAAGGTGGCCAAAATCTTTTAGACAATCGTTGTTGATAGACGGTTGTGCTCGGGATATACGCAGAATTTGTATAAGTGTGCATAAATTGCAGCTCCGTATTTATGGATTCAGAGGTCAGCTCTTTTCAAGGTACATGGTGCTGTTGACTGGAATTGCTCACCAAAATAGGACACTGAACCCCGCTTACCCATGCAGCGTGTAGCGTAGCGGTTTGTTCGAACGCAAGTCGGCGATACATAGTCGATACTCGAATGTCTACGCTTTCGGTTGTACCACTCAGATCCTATTAACGATTGCGGAACTTGGGCTCTCTCGTGTGTTAAAGCCGGTTCGGTAGATGAGCTCCTTCTTTAATGATGCCCACAATGATTCCGCCATCGAGTTCGGCTACCTGCCTTAGTGACGGGTTCCCACTCTCGAAAAGTCTGACCGCGTCTTTTTTGAATTCGTCGTCAAATTGTCTACGAGTCTTCTCATTCCTAGTTTCCTGTTCTTCCGCTTCTCCCATACCTATATGCTCCTTGCTTTAAGGGAGAACCGTGTCCCGTATCGT
>DAHZQE010000074.1:0-11468 GCA_027409005.1 Ferrimicrobium sp.
CTCACCCAGGTGGCCGAGGCCTGTGCGATTCAGGGAACACGAGCACTTGACCCATCGTCGTGATCGCGGTAGAGCTCGAAGGCTGTCAATAGGTCTTGGCCGTGCTGTGCGACGAGGTCAAGATACATGGATCGCATGGCATCGTCGTCGATGCGGTCTATCTTGCCATCGAGTAGAGCACTCGTTGCGTCGACGTGACCGGCGAGATTGCCAACGATAGGGATCTGTACGATGCTGATGCTGCTCGGTGCCTTAGACGGTGCGAGTCCTGACTCATCGCCGTGGCGCAGATCGAGGATCATATCTATGCCGAGGGCTTCGACGAGTTCCCAGTCACGTGAGGTGAGCTTGACTAGGTTCTCGGACCGATAGTGGGTGCGCCACTCGACTAAGTCGCCGTTTTCGGTTCTACGACCGCCTGCATCGCGAAAGTTCGTTGCTCCGTCAAGAGGTATTCTTCGATTCGCGATGAAGTAGCGTGTATTGTCTACCTCTCGCTCGATGACCGGGGCGCAGGAGGCGTCATCCAGCTCTAGCGCCGCGAGCGGCCCGATGGGACGGAGGCCGAGCTTGGATCCGAGCGAAGCGGCAACAAGGAGGTGGCGGTGATCTTGGCTTAGGTGTGCATCGACAGGAGTATTCACCCCACCAGCCTAGTGCCTGATATTGACGCGGTCTGAACTGCATGCGAGCGGCGGCTAAGCGCGGGCTGGAGCGATCGGTGTTGACGGTACTGCGCTAGCGGTAGCAGAGGCTGTGATGATGCCCTGGTCGATATGCATAATGGCGAGTAGAGGAGCACGCTGTGGCTGCGTCAGCCTAACGGTCAGGCTGAGTGGTGCGGGGTAGGAGACGAGAATGCTTGTATTGGTTGAGGTCTCGTTGTAAACGCAGCTAGTTACGTCCTGTCGAGCGGTCGATGGCGACAGGGTGAGCACACCTCGCGAATAGTACGACGATGGGTCAAGTGCTCGTGTTCCCTGAATCGCACAGGCCTCGGCCACCTGGGTGAGTTGGTGTTGGGCAAGGTAGAGTGATGCAGCGTTTATGGCCAAGGTGGTCAGGATCACTACCACCATAGCGATCAACGGCAGCAGTATCAATGCCGAGCCGGATTCGGTATTAGCTCTAGTTGCCCTGGATGGTAACTGCACAGTTGATTCCTTCGCTGTCAGGGTTTCGATACCCACCAATAGCAATGGTTGCCGAGCCCGTTACCTGGTAGCTGCTGATGGAGCGTCCAAGGAGGGCGAGGCCGGGAAGGGTGGTGTTGGTGCTGAGAGTGAGTCGGTTGACGCTGCAGCCACTAAGCGATCCCTGTAACGCGACGCTCACGCTTTGGCCATCGATGCGGAGCGTGGAGGGAGGAGACAGTCCTTGTGTGGTTGCAGCGCGCAGAAGATTCCAGGCCCGTTGGTCGAGTTGTTGTTTAAGCACTACGATCCGCACTGTTCCGATCACGAACGGGATGAGCACTACGAGCACGAGAACGCTGGCGAAGATGAGCGTGATCAGGTCGATGAAGCCGTCCGTAGTCTCCCTTGATTGAAGGTTTTGTTGCCTAGTTAACCAATGCAGTGGCATGTGCCATAATCGAGCTGGGAGCGACCAAGAGGGTAACATGGCGTCGGAGCGTGAGCTCCACCATTTGTCCATGAATATACCAGCTAATGTCTCCTTGATGAACACCTGTTATCCCCGATGCATAGATGGATGAATCAGCGGTTCTGATCGCATTTGCTGCTCCATTGGTGAGGTCGCTTGCTGCGAGGACTGCAGCATGATTGGCGAGTGAATTTAGTTGAATCCAGAGGATGATTGCAGTTACGGACTGGACGGTGACGATGAGCAGGATAAGACCAACTGTTCCGGCGATGAGCGTGGTAACGAGTGAGGATCCAGAGCTATCGATTGCGTCATGTATCCCAACTTTTGGGTAACTGGACACGGAATCGGTCCTTAGTGTCGCTTCTTGCCGGACTTGTACGCTGTGGCGAGTACGGCTGGTACCCATCGTCGAGAGCACCAGTAGGAGCGGGCAAAGAGCCAGCTCATTGTCCTATCTTTGCGACCTGGGTCGAGATCGAGCTCGTCGCATTGGACATGATAAGCTTGAACGCGACCCAGAGTCCAACTGCGAGAAACGCCATGATCATTACTACGATGGCGGTAGAGATGACACCCTCGCCTGCTTCATCCCCCAAACTACCTATGTAGCTGAGTTGGGCATACGCAAATTCGCGTAAGGAGCCGAAGGCAAACATCAGGGTCATAATGCACCGATTCACCGTAAAACGAATGATCGACGACAGCCTTCGAGCTCTACCGCGATCACGACCACCCAGTCCTCGTGCACTGCACAGCCGGTAAGGATCGAACCGGGATAGTCGTTGCACTTTGGCAACTATCTCAGGGAGTCTCTCCTAGAGAGGTGCTCGAAGACTATCGCCTATCCTCTCTCTATCGCACACTACCCCGCTTCTTGACGCTACGTCCCGACCTACTTGCTGCACACGTGAATCCTCGCAACATCCATAGCTACATCTCGACCCAGAATGAATCGCTGGCCGCAGCGCTCGAGGCACTCGATCTCAACTCCGTTCTTCGTCGCTAGACTCGACCACGGTCCGAGTGATCAGCCCTAGTCATCCACCCGAGTGGGCGACAACCCGCTGATATAGCCAAACTCGTAGCCATCCGCGGTGCGATCTGACAATACTCCGTGTTTAGCTAGCTTTTCAACTCTCCCTGTGCATTCTCGTGCTAATAGATAATACAAACAAGCGACTTAGCTCCCCCCAGTAATTCCAACTATGCGTATCGATATTTGCGACTGCAATTATAGATCGATGGCGGCATGTGGGGATCACTTCAAGCGGATTAATGCCCAGCTGAAACGCGAACGCGGCTTAACGGTGTGCTATGCTTGTCCCAAATGTGGGGGTGTAATTGACAAGCCGATTGGAACGCACTACCATCTGTATCAATACATGGTTGCGGAGTGAACTACCGCAAACGAAGTACTAGATAACATATAAGGGGGAAGAATGGCCGATGATGGCGCCACAATTGAGGCACTGTTCTCCGAGGGACGAAAGTTCGATCCTCCGGCGCAGCTCCGTGAAACCGCCGCAATCAACTCGCCGCAAATCTACCGTGAGGGCGAAGACTACGAGACCTACTGGGCCACTCAAGCTGAACGAGTGCTCTGGCGGCGGCGGTGGGATCGGGTCCTCGACTGGTCAAATCCACCATTCGCCAAGTGGTTTGAGGGAGCAACCCTCAACATCACCGAGAGCTGTCTAGATCGCCACGTGGCAGCGACGCCAGACAAGGTCGCCTATCACTTTGAAGGAGAGGAGGGGGATACTCGAACCCTCACCTATCGCGACCTTCTCGGCGAGGTATGCAAGCTCGCCAATGGCTTGAGTTCGCTCGGGGTTAGCAAGGGTGACCGGGTAGCAATCTATATGGGCATGGTGCCTGAATTCCCGATTGCGTTGCTGGCTTGTGCGAGAATCGGTGCGGTCCACTCAGTGGTATTTGGGGGCTTCTCACCAGACGCGCTCGCCGACCGCATCAATGATGCTCAGGCTAAGGTGCTTATCACCTGTGATCAATCTCGGCGTAAAGGTCAGCTCGTCGAACTCAAAACCTTCGCAGATCGTGCACTCGAGAATACACCATCGATCGAGCATGTCGTGGTCGTCGAGCGTACAGGGAATGCAGTCCCTATGCAGACAGGACGGGACATAACCTATGCAGCACTTACCGAAAACCAATCGGCCGAGCGCGAGGCTACAGAGACCTCGAGCGAAGATCCGCTATACATCCTCTATACCTCAGGAACAACTGGTCGACCGAAGGGCATCTTGCATACCACCGGTGGCTATCTCGTAGGTGTTGCTACAACCCACGCTCAGGTCTTTGACCTCCGCCCGGAGGATGTCTACTGGTGCACCGCCGACATCGGATGGGTCACAGGCCATAGCTATATCGTCTATGGCCCGCTCGCCAACGGAGCCACTAGCGTGCTCTACGAAGGAGTCCCCGACTATCCGGACAAGGATCGCTACTGGTCAATCATCGAAAAATACAAGGTCACTCAGCTCTACACAGCACCGACATCGATCAGGACGTTCATGAAGTGGGGAACCGAATTCCCTGATCGTCATAACATGGAGTCATTGCGCATTATTGGTACTGTTGGTGAGCCGATCAATCCTGAGGCATGGATGTGGTATCGAAAAGTCATTGGTGGCGATCGCTGTCCAGTGGTAGACACCTGGTGGCAAACCGAAACCGGCAACATGATGATCTCGCCGCTACCAGCCATTACGGCAGCAAAACCTGGGTCGGCAACCATTCCACTTCCAGGGATCGGCGCAGATATCGTCGATGATAGTGGCGTGTCAGTTCCACTCGGTGGAGGTGGGTATCTAGTCTTGACCCACCCGTGGCCAGCGATGGCGCGTACCATCTATGGTGATCCCGATAGATTTGTCGATACCTACTGGTCTCGGTTCTCAGATCCAGCCAATGGATTGTGGCGCTATTTTGCAGGGGATGGAGCCAAGCGCGATGAGGATGGTTATTACTGGCTCTTGGGCCGAGTCGACGACGTTATGAACGTCTCTGGCCACCGGATCTCTACCCTCGAGGTAGAGTCGGCCCTAGTCGACCATCCCTCAGTGGCCGAAGCCGCAGTGATCGGCCGAAACGACCCGATCACCGGTCAAGCTATCGCAGCATTCGTTACCCTGCGCTCAGGAATCATCGGAACTGAAGCGCTCATCCTCGAGCTTCGAGATCATGTAGCGGACAAGATCGGTAAGATTGCCAGGCCGGCATCTATCGTGTTCACCGAGGAGCTTCCAAAGACACGCTCGGGTAAGATCATGCGCCGGCTCCTCCGCGACATCTCCGAACAGCGCAAGCTAGGAGATGTCACGACGCTGGCGAACGCCGATGTTGTACAGGAGATCGCTGATCGAGCGAACTCCATGAAAGCTTCAACCGAGGAGTAGCGGACCACTAGTGACGGAGGGGTAGCCAAGCAACGGGGTATGACAACATCAGCAGCCAACATGAGCTAAGTCATAGACATAACTAGTGCTTTGACCTATGGATCCAACGACAGGGGGTGTGGAACCAATGGTAACCAAATGGATTCGGCGTGCGGTTAATTCGGACACAAGCGGATCGCAACTGCGGCGTCCGTTCGTCAGTGTCGGCTCATCCTACGGTAAAACGGCTACTGCAACCAACCTACCTGCTAGCTCCCAGACAGGGGGGTGCCTATCGAACTAGGTATCAACCAGCATGGAGTTAGGGGTAGCAACCAACAATCGAGACAGATTGGTAATTCTAGTGCAGAAGTGTTGCAGACGCAATGCCTGTGCAAGTGCGCTGTTATTCAACAACGAAGAGCAGCATGTAAATTAAGAAAGGACATTATATGTCAGCAAAAGACACCTTCGCGGATCCTGGCCACTGGGCAGTAACCGCGTTCTCGGCCACCTCGTTGATGTTGGGTATTATCAATGCCCATCTCATCAGTGGGACCGCGATCGGAATCATCATCCCAACCGCCTTCCTGTTCGGTGGCCTTGTTCAGATTATTGCAGCCGTCATTGAGATCGCACGTGGTAGCACCTTTGGTGCCGTCGCCTTCGGATCATACGGACCATTCTGGATCATCGTAGGACTCTACCTACAGTTCTACGCCAAGACAGTCGCTCCAGCGAGCGTTGGTAGTGCATTCGCACTCTTCTTGTGGATGTTTGCGATCATCTCGCTCTACCTGTTCATCGCCTCGTTGAAGACGGACGTAGTCCTAGCCATCATTTTGTTCCTGCTGACAGTCACCTTCATACTCCTCGCCCTTGGCCAAGGAATGAACTCGACCAGCCTGACTGAGACCGGTGGTTGGACCACGATCATCTTCGCGATTCTTGGCTTCTACCATGCCGCATCAGGGACGATCACCTCAACCTGGGGACGTGTCCTGTTGCCGGTAGGACCACTGACACCGAAGGCACCAGCCCAAACTGGCCAGGCCTCCCATCCCCCGATGACCCCGGTGGACCGCTAGTATCAGAGACTAATTGGCTACGGTTGTGGGTCACCCACAATTGGTAACCACAATGGCCGGTGCTCTAACGAGCGTCGGCCATTGTGGTTTACGGCCACCAGCAACATCGTCCACGCAGTCTGGCTCGTAAAGCGCCGACAATAGCGGCAACGACTAGTCACCAACTATTCGAACTATTACAGGAACGCAACGTCACCGCCTAAACTTCGGGACCATCTGCTTGCTTCGGCGACAGCGAGGCGATTAGCTCATCTACCAAAGGAAGGAACGGACCACCATCTAACAGGGCGTGTAGCTTTAGGGCCGCTTCTTGAGCCCCAATGTGGTCCTTCGCAGCCAACCGATCTGCTACGAAGTCAAGGACATCGGGAAGTTCCGCATACAGTGCGAGCTGGTTGAGCTCACGAATGGAGTCTGCTCCACGACGAACTAGCTCGAAATTCCCGACAACCGCCGCTCGCAAAGCTCTCTCCAGAGCACTCACGACCTCACGTTGGCGTTGACCATCCATATATCGACCACCTTTACCATGACTGACATCTAGCTAACAGCGAAACAGGCGTCGAGGTCGATACCACCTACTGAGGCATGCTAGCAAAATTGCTGCAACAGCGTTAGATCGCGTAGTTCGATCAAGGCAGTCAACAACCCAGAGAACTCATCGTCACTGGCCGCAAGCAGCCGATTCAACAGTACAGATGGTTCAGACAACGGCTGGTCGCAGGAGGCTGAGAGGAGGAGCAGGTCGGCGACATCGTCACCAGTGGCAGCCTCGCCGGCTAGTACGCTGATAAGCCTGTGCACTTGATCGTGACGGCTTAACTCGCCCTCTTCTAGACTATCGAGCAGAGCACCTAGCTCCATCGCCTGTCTCTTAGAGACTCCGAGGCTCACCGCTTAGCGGATACCGAACTAGCTAGAGACTCGCAAACCGAGGTCGTCCAAGAAGGCGATCATGTCCTCGAACGAGAGTCCAAGTACAGCGCCGATAATCTTTAGATCATCCGAACGTACGGTCATGACTCTACCGTTAAAATCCTGACGCGAGATCTGGATCATCGACAAGTATCGGCTGATCAGATCACGTTCCGGTCCAATCATCGACGATAGTCGACCAAGATCAATGGTGCACTTGACCGAACCGGTCACCCGAGAACGAGCCACCCCAGCGCTGATCTGGCGCTCGAGACCAGCAAGATCGATCCGATTGTGATCGTCTGTGACCGAAGCGACCCTATCGCGATTGCTGAGCGCAAAGAACTCGCGACCAGCGAGTTCAGGGGGCAGGAGTTGGTCGACTCCCACATGGTAGAACTCCGCCAAGCGTTGGAGTCGTGGAACCGATATCGAGCGCTCGCCTCGCTCATAAGCGCCAAGAACCGATGCCTTAAATTCCTTCTCAGAGATCGCCTCGACAGCCTGTAGCGAGTAACGCTGTTGCTTGCGCACAGATCGCAGACGTTTCCCTACCTCACGCGCGTAATCTCGCTCCGCCTGATCCATCGCCACTCCTTGCTCCATCCCGCAGAGGACCTGTGTCTACTCCGTGTGGCCAAAGTATATCAGGAATTATCACAAATACAAATCAACGACGCTCGTAAAGCGGCCAAAACTACGGCACCAGCGACTGCAGCAGTCTCAATTCGCAGAATTGGAAGACCCAGGCTCACTCTGGGTATGGACTCAGGTGAGATAACCACACCCGACTCTGGACCCACCACCAACGTCGTAACCCCAGTTGGGAGCGGGCCGCCGTCCGGATCGAGAATAGCGACTCCAGCACTTGTATCACCGAAGAACTCCTGGGCCTCCATGGGAGAAGTGATGTCTGGTAGCCAAAGCCGCTCGGACTGCTGAGATGCCTCGCGAGCAATACGATCGAGGCGGTCGAGACCAGCGTCGGAGATCTGTACTCCTCCGCGTCGATCACCGCTATCGGATAGCAGATGAATGCGGTCTATTCCGACCTCGGTCAGTTTCTGCACCGCCCACGATAGCCGTTCATTCGAGGGCAAGAACATCGCTATCCCAAGGCTTGGCGTCTGGCGTTGCGGCGTCTGAATATCGGAGAGCGGGACCAAGTGCACTCTTGGCTGAACTGCGTCGACCTTTACAGCCCGAAAGCTTCCTGCCCCGTCACCAACAAAAAGCTCAGCACCCACTCGCAGACGACGAACAACCCCCAGATGGTGGCCGAGCTCACGCGACACCTCTAGCGTATCTAAATCATCGACCAACGCGAACGGATGAAGGCGTTGCGCGCTCACTTAGGGCTTGAAGGCTGACTTGAGCTTCGAAAAAATACTATGTTCATGGTGCTCAAGAACCTGCTCACCACGTAGTTCAGCAAGCTGGCGGAGCAACCCCTCCTCCTCTTCACTGAGCTCATCTGGCATCTTTACATCCATCGCAACAATTAGATCACCACGGCCACGGCCACGGCCAGAGAGAACGGGAACACCCTTACCCTTTATGTGCAGCGTTGAGCCAGGTTGTGTTCCTGGCGCAATCTCAATAGTCTCGGTTCCATCAAGGCTCTCGAAGTTTATGCGGGCACCTAGCGAGGCTTGCACGTAAGAGATCGGCAACCGCATCCACAGGTCATTGCCTTGGCGTTCAAACCTGTCTGAGGATGCCGCATTCACATGAACATACAGGCTCCCAGGCTGACCACCTCTTGGTGCAGCAGCACCCTTTCCGGTCAAGCGTAGGACAAGGCCGTTATCCGCCCCTGGTGGTACCTCGATGGTAAAGTGACGCTCGAGGGTCTTGCGCCCCTCACCTCTACAATCAGAACAGAGGTCGCGGACCACCTTCCCCTCTCCATGGCAGACGTCGCAGGTCATGGTGGTCACCATCCGACCCAAAAATGACTGTGTCACCCGTTTGACCGAACCACTACCTTGGCACTGCGCGCAAACCGTTGCGGAGGTACCAGGCCTAGCGCCAGAGCCGCTACAGGTAGGACAGGTCGTAGGCATCTTCAAGGAGATCTCCTTTTGACACCCAAATACCGCCTCTTCAAACGTGAGGTTTACTGCCGTCTCCATGTCTTCACCACGACGCGGTCCCGCAGTCTCCTGTGTGCCAAAACCTTGACCGAACACTGTCTGAAAGATGTCGGAGAAGTTCGGCTGGAACGGCCCACCGGCACCACCAAACGGATCCCCACCAGCACCACTGGAGGAGCCATAGAGATCGTACTGACGTCGCTTGTCGGGATCGCTTAAGGTGTCATAGGCCTCAGTCACCAGCTTGAAGCGGTTCTCAGCCTCCTTGTCACCTCCGTTTACGTCAGGATGAAGTTGGCGAGCTAGTTTCCGATAGGAACGTTTGATATCATCCGCGGAAGCACTACGCGCAACTCCTAAGACCTCGTAATAATCGACCACATTCCTCCTTATCGCACGGCACGCGCTACCTGCGCGCTGAGTGCCTCGACCGCGGCCAAGGCTCGCGAATAGTCCATCCGTGTAGGCCCAATCAACCCGATCGAACCCACAAGCTCACCGTCAATCTCACACGGCGCTACTACAAGTGAGCAATCATTGAGTGCCTCTACTCCACCCTCATCGCCGATGCTAACCATGCTTCCAGTCTCGATCAGCGTACGAATAAGGTCGACTACGTGGACATCATGTTCGAGGGTCTCAAGAACCTTTGCTACCTGGTCGAGCTGCTCTAGAGCGGCGGCGGTTTTGGATAGCTCACGCACACGAAGTCCTACCTCTTCTCGAACCCGCAAGTCATTGATCGCAGTCGCCACCGCGCTAAAAAGGGTCTCGAGAACCGACCCACGCGGATCACCGTCGTTGGATCCCCTCTGGCCACCATCAGCACCAGACTCGTCTACTACATCACCGCCGAGCTTCGCAATATCAATAGGGACGCTCATATCCTTACCTACGAGCATCGCGGAGAGCCTTGATCCAACCTCATTGGCTAGCCCATCATCAACGGCGACACTTGGGTGAACCGTCGTACGCTCAACAGTCCCCTTAGAACCCACCACGATCACCAACACCGTATCCGGCGCCAGACAGACCACCTGAATCGCCTTGTAGCTTTCTGTCGACATAGCCCAAGTGGTCATAACCGCGGTATAGTTCGTCTGTTGGGACAGAAAAGTTAGCGATCGCTCAAGCACATCCTCAAGCGCACCTTTGGCACTCCGGAGAAAATCCGCGACATCGTGTTCGATTCGGGCCAGCTCTACCGGATCAAAACGCAAAAGTCTATCGACGAAATAACGATAACCACGAATCGACGGGATGCGGCCAGCCGATACGTGTGGTTGAGTGAGGTAACCCTCCTTCTCAAGATTCGCCATCTGCGAGCGCACCGAAGCTGGTGATAGCGATAGTTCAGCGGACTCTAGAACATGCTGAGAACCCACTGGGGCGGCAGTACGGATGTATTCAACGATGACCGCAAGGAGTATCGCCTCCTTACGAGCGTTTAACGATTGATCAACCATAAGCGAGAACCTGACCTCAATACAACTCCTGATTACGTTATCGCACTCAGTGCCTTGACCTATAGTCTAGCTTTCGAGGAGGCCAGCTTGGTTTTATGCGCCAAACTGCAGATTTGATACGTCGGCTTAGCGAACTTCGCTGCCACTCTCGGCAATGCCGAGGCTGCAAAACAGCCTTTGGAGGCTATCAAAAGCTTTAGCACGCCAGACCGTACATCGTGTTGATCATTCGAGGTTCGCTACGAGAAGCAGTAGCTATACCCGAAACATGCAACCAAATCGAAAGCCGCTAGCCCCTCGGCCGCTTTTGGCGCCAGCCAATCCTTGGCTGGTTTGGCGCCAGCCAATCGGATGCAATTAGCCAAGCGTACGGCTGTCTGCCCGAGAGCGATCTAGCCCTTCGTCCGTGCAAGCTGTGCCATCAGGCGCGACTTGCGGCGAGCGGCTTGATTCTTATGAATCACGCCCTGTGACGCAGCCTTGTCAAGCCGCTTGAGGGCTAGGCGAACTGAAGCCTCATCCTCGGTAGTAACTGCGTTCTTGACACGCGTCTTTAGCTCGGAACGAACCGCCTTATTGCGCTCACGCCGACGCTCATTCTGACCGATGCGCTTGATCTGACTTTTAATGTTTGCCAAAACTGACTCTCCAAGTTGCGTTTCCAGCATGCGCAGGTAAGCTTAGGCTACCGGCACGGCGCGTCGAGTCATGAGCTGGTGCTATGCTAATAGATCGGATTTTGAGCGGTGAACGCAACTGGAAACGCAACTTGGAGAGTAAGTCTTGGCAAACATTAAGAGTCAGATCAAGCGCATTGGTCAGAATGAGCGTCGACGTGAGCGCAATAAGGCGGTTCGCTCTGAACTAAAGACTCGCGTTAAGAATGCGCTCACCACA
>DAHZQE010000137.1:0-6224 GCA_027409005.1 Ferrimicrobium sp.
GTCGGTACTCGCTGCGCCTCTTGATGACGCTGCGACGGTGATCGACAAAGTGCGCCAAGATGTCGCGGATGCCGAGCGTTTGTGGCACGCCGTCCACCAACACCGTATGGTTGATGCTGAAGGTGACTTCGAGTGATGTCGCTCCCAGTAGCACTGCCAGCATGTGCTCGGGGTCATCATTATCACAGATGATGCGTAGGTCAATCTGCTGGTGAGCCGAAGCGTCGAGCACGGTGACGGGGAGATCGAGTTTGGCTATCTGCTCCTTGATGACCTCAACCGATGTCTGATACGGGATCTCGGTAACGATGATCTCGTTGTCCACGATCTCGGTTGTGGCCCGCAGCTTCACCGTCCCTTTGCCCGACTCATAGGGTCCGAGCAGATCTCCGATCACGATTCCTCCGGTCGGGAAGTCTGGCCCGGTGATGATATTGAGGATGTCTGCCGTGGTGAGCTTGGGATTCTTGACCAGCGCTTGAGCTGCCTCGATACATTCGTCGAGGTTGTGCGACGCTATAGACGTAGCCATACCGACGGCGATCCCCTGCGCCCCGTTCACGAGTAGGTTCGGAATCTTCGACGGCAACACGACCGGCTCGGTTGATTGGGAGTCATAATTGGGGACGAAATCCACGGTGTCTTCGTGAATCTCATCGAGCATCGAGAGTGCTTCCGGTGTCAGTCGGCACTCTGTGTATCGGGACGCGGCTGCTCCAGCGGATGGGTCTGGCGATCCGAAGTTCCCGTGTCCGTCTACTAGTGGAACCCGCATAGAGAACTTCTGCGCCATGCGAACGAGCGCGTCGTAGATGGATGAGTCCCCGTGAGGATGAAAACGGCTCATCACGTCTCCGACCACCTTGGCGCACTTGACATGGGGCCGGTCGGGGGTGAACTGGTTATCGAACATCGCATACAAGATACGACGATGCACAGGTTTTAGCCCGTCTCGGACATCGGGTAAGGCGCGGCTGGTGATGACCGCCATTGCGTACTCTACGAAAGAATCGTCTATCTCCTGTTCGATGTCGATTTGAGTTACGGTCATGCGAGACTCCTTTAGATGCTTTTAGATCTTTTAGTTCTTACAGGTCAAGTATGTCAACCGATGCGGCGCGGTCGGCGATATGTGAGCGCCGCGCAGACACGTCGTCCCCCATCAGAACAGCAAACATCTTCTCTGCCAACTCTGCGTTTTTGGACGAAACCTGCAAAAGTGATCGGGTGTCGCGGTTCATGGTCGTGATTGCCAACTCGTCGTAGTCCATCTCACCGAGACCCTTTAAGCGTAAGAATGGTTTGGCGTGCTTGGGATGCTTCTTCATAAACGCAGCTCGTTCAGCCTCGTTCTTGAGATATATGCGCTCTCCTCCAACGATTGTGGAGAACAACGGCGGCTGGGCGGCATATACCATACCAGCATCAACCAGTGGCCGCATATGCCGAAAGAACAGCGTAAGTAGCAGAGTGCGGATGTGGGAACCGTCCGGATCAGCGTCGGCCAGAATGATGATTTTGTGATACCGGGTCTTCTTGATGTCAAAGTGCTGGCCGATACCCGCGCCGATGGCCGTGATGAGACTCTGAACTTCGGCGTTGGCGAGCAGTTTGGACTGAGTGACCTTTTCTGTGTTGAGAATCTTGCCGCGAATCGGCAGAATCGCTTGAGTGGAATGATCGCGTGCATCGCGAGCTGTACCTCCTGCGGAGTTTCCTTCCACGATGAAGAGTTCACGGTCCTCGGCGCGTCTCGCGGTCGCATCGACCAGCTTCTCTGGAAGTTTGGCCTTGGCTATCTTGGATTTAGTCCGAGAGAGTTCCCGCGCCTGGCGAGCTGCCGCCCTTGCTGCTGCGGCACTGGCAGCCTTGGAGAGAATGAGCTGAGATTCGCGTGGATGTCGTTGGAACCAGGTCTCAAGAGCGGTTGATGTCAGCGTCTCTACCCTACCCCGGACTTCAGTATTGCCGAGTTTGGATTTTGTCTGTCCCTCAAACTGCGGGTTGGTGAGTTTTACCGAGACGATGGCGACCAACCCTTCCTTGAGATCTTCTCCGGTGAGGTTGGGGTCTTTTGGTTTGAGCATCCCGATCTTGCGGGCATAGGAGTTGCAGGCCGACGTTATCCCTCGGCGCAGGCCCTCTGCGTGTGTTCCCCCTGACACGGTAGACACGCCATTAGCGTAAGAAAGTACAGTCTCTTCGTACCCTTGACTCCAACTGACGGCGATCTCGCAGTCCTCTTGGACCTCGCGGATCACGCTCGGGATCAACGGATCAGGGTTGATTGCTTGGCAGTATTCTTCGAGACCTGCTGGATAGCAGAACTTCTCGTCAACGAAGATGGTGGTCAGTCCGGCATTCAGGTAAGCGGCGATCTTGAGCCTCTCGATAATCGTCTCGTCATCGAAATCGACATCGGGAAAAATGTCCGTGTCTGGCCAGAATCGCACAGTCGTTCCAGTCTCGGTTGACTTGCCCGCCTTTTTAAGCGGAGCCTTCGGCGTGCCACCGTTGGTATAGGTCTGGACATACTTATAGCCGTTGCGGTGAATAGTGAGTTCAAGTCGAGACGACAGAGCATTGACAACAGAGATGCCGACACCGTGCAACCCGCCCGAGACCTTGTAGCCGCCTCCGCCGAACTTGCCACCGGCGTTGAGCTTGGTCAGCACGACCTCGGCTGCGCTGATGCCGAGATCGGGGTAGATGTCAGTCGGTATACCTCGACCGTTGTCGGATACTTCGCATGAGCCGTCGTCGTAGAGGACGACTTGGATCTGCGAGGCATGACCAGCCATCGCCTCGTCAACCGAGTTGTCGATCAGCTCCCATACGAGATGGTGCAGCCCCTCGACCCCGGTCGTGCCGATGTACATGCCAGGACGTAGGCGGACATGCTCTAGCCCGTCGAGCACCTGGATCTCGGATGCGTTGTAGCCCATACTTCCTTTTCTGTGTTGAGATACTCACATTATTATCGGTCGTCGCGCAAAAAGATTAAGCACAAACTACTTGTCGAACACAATGGTGATGTTGCCATTTGATCCGTTAGCCTCGTATCCACCGGCTCCACCGCCACCGGTAATAGCACTATTAACGGTACCTCCGGGAACCACATAGCTGGTGCCTCCCTGACCTCCAGTGCCGTAATCGTCCCCCTGAGGTTGATCGGTGAGAAATCCACCGTCACCGCCTTGTCCTCCGACATAGCCAGACCCACCTCCTCCTCCGCCCCAACCGGAGCCTCCTGAGGCTCCTCCGCCGTAGCCACCAGGTCCGCTCCAAGAGCCGCTAGATGCGCCGCCCGCACCAAACGGCGTTCCGTTATAGCCTGGAGAGTAGTCCCCTTGTCCTCCTGCTCCACCGTATCCAGGACCGCCGAGATTACCGTCTGGTGGATTAGAGAAGCCATTGGATGGTAGCGCCGGAGTGAAGCCACCGCTTGTTCCATTTGACTGCGAGCCCTGCGAGTAATCATTGGCTCCGCCTCCACCGCCGCCAGCGATGATGAGTGCAGTTGATTGGGACGGGGGTCCATTGAATATACCCGAGAGCCCGCCTCCGCCTCCGGAGCCAGAAGACGATGTCTCCCCACCACAACCGACGAGTATGTCAAGGCTTGTTTCGCTGCTAGAAAGTGGGATAGTCGCGTTCACCAGGCCGCCGTTGCCTCCATGTGTGGGGTCATTCTGGCCGCCGCCGCCGCCAGCACCGGACACGTTCGCGGTCATCGATACAGCACCAGATGGTACCGATACAGTGACAACCTTTCCGGTACATGCAAGAGTTGGTGGCGTAAATGACGCTGGAATAAAGCCGTAGAAAGATATATCAACGTACGTTGAAGAGTGACTAACTCCAGGAGAGTCGGTCACATATTTGGCAGATGGGACTACGTAACTTTGGCCGCCTGCGCCCTGGTAGTTTTGAGTAGATGCTGTGGGCGACCCGACAGCGCAACCGCCATCGCCACCAGCATATCCGCCCCCACCTCCGCCGCTGCCACCATTGACTCCACCGCCACCGCCGCCGTATCCGCCAGATGGGAACATATATCCTTGAGTTACAAAACTTCCACCAGCACCAAATGCGTAGCCGGGAGTGGCCTCTTCTTTTAGTTCCAGCGATTGAATAGCTATTCCGGCACCACCTGACCCAGCGGCACCAGGCCAATCGCCGCATATGGGTGTTCCGAGATCGAGCGCGCCGTTAGAGTTATTAGCTGTTCCTCCACCTCCTCCTCCCCCACCGCCAGCGACGACGATCGCACTAGATTGCGAAGGAGAACCAGTAAACACGCCAGACAAACCACCGCCACCGCCAAGCATAACCCCGTTTTGTCCTACAAGTACGGTTAACGACGATCCTGAAATAGGAACAGACGCCTTGATGATATCTCCCAAGCCACCACCATCGCCATTGCCGGCAGCAGCCGTAATGACCGCGTACGACGCGTCAGCCGGTACGGCGACGTTTTGCAAGCTTCCTGTGTAACTAAAATCCTTTGTGCTGATTTCAGTTCCGCCGGTCAACATAGACGAGACATTTGTCAAAGTGGCGGAATGATTCGATGACCAGTTATAGTTGGTAGCATACACGCTGTAATACGCGTACGGCTTTGAAGAAGATATAATATATGACGTATCTGACCCCGGAACTACGTCCACAGTTGTCCAAGGTCCATCCTTGCTTGATGATCCTTGTATAACAAAATTACGCTGAAGGGGGGCACCTCCATATCCGCTGGCACTCGAGGCCGTCCACGAAATCACCTCTCCAGATGCCGACGAAGTGATTTGAACGTTGGTTGGAGCCGGTATAGTGCTGGCATCAGAGATCGATTGCGATTGTGGAGGAACCGTTGTAGACCAAGATGAATATGCTGGTGACGACACCGCTAGTAGAACTAACGATCCAGATAATCCAATAAAAGCGCTAATACGTCTACGCATATATGGTCTCATTTCATTGTTAACCTGACGTGATGGCTGATGGGTTAGAAAACCAGAAGCCATACACATTAATGCCGTTACCACTGCTACCTGGAGCGACATCCACCGTGTAAGTGCCTGCAGGTAGAGTATCTGTCCATAGTATGAGTGAAGTGGAGCCGTTCGTACTGCCGATTCCACCTTGCCCTTGTGATACAGTGGCCACCACGCTATTATTAATAGAGATCACCGCCGGAGAATTGTTGAGATAACAATAGGCCGGTATACCGTATGATATGGTTTCCGTATTTCCGGCTGCGATAGTAAATGTATATGTAGCGCCTATCCCCGATCCAGGGCTAAATAGCTCCCAACTTGATGGACATCCTCCATAGTCGGCAAATGCAGTACCGTTTGTGGCAGTCCATCCCTGAGAGAGGGTGGCGGTGGAGTTGACAAAGGTCGGCGGCGTTGATGTTGAGCTATTGTAGGGAGAGATAGTCGCCGAGCTCGACGAGTTATTGAGGATTAACGCGCTGGGATTTTGTGTTCCGACCTGAATCTGATAGCTGTTCCCGGACGCGTAGGTACTTGAGCTAGCGAAGGTGATAGTAAGCCCGCGAGTCCCGACTGAGGTTGCGGTCCCCGCAGTCCCCGACCCTGTGCCGGAGGCACCGTTGGTGCTGGTGTAGGAGAAGTCGATCGTGGAGCCCGAGACACCAGTGACCTGCACGGTGTAGGTGTCACCATCGGCGGTACCGGTGTAACTTGAACTGGTATCGGATGATAGTGCAGGCGCCGAGTTGAGTGGCGTCCAGTTTCCGGTATAGACGAAGTTGGTGGCGGCAATGCTGCCCTGCCAACCGGCACCGGAACCGGTGAGATCACCCCATCGAGCAGACGGGAGGGCACCTGATCCAGATCCGTCGACCGGAGCAGTGATGGTGGCAGGCGCGTAAGCTGTCGACGACACGCCAACGGCAACGAGTACCGATGCGCAGGCAACTAAGATTCGTTTCACCTCGATAGTATAGTGAATGCCGAATTCCTGAATTTAGACCCAATAGATGGATGGAGCCGGGGTGCCTTAAACGGCAGCACCCCACCTTAGCTCCATGATGTCATTCATGGACGGTAGGACTACGGTGTCAAGGCTGTTGACTTTGTCTCGGATATCGTCCCTGTTGATGGGATGAGATAGATACTCCAAGATCTCAAGTATCGCCTGATTGGCGGCTGGATATGCATCAGACAACGACAGGGTGATCGAAATACCGTCTCCGCGGCTGT
>DAHZQE010000139.1:0-2851 GCA_027409005.1 Ferrimicrobium sp.
TTGGCCGATGTGATTCTGGTTGAGATGTCGGATGAGTCCGATCTGCTCGAACTCAGGAGGCTGCGGTCTACAAACTCGCGCGCTATTCTCATCGCGCATACTATGTCGCAGGATCGTGAACTATGGCAGGGAGCTGAACGCGCAGGTGCCGACAGAGTAGAGAGTTCGGGCGGATTGGCGGTATTGTTGCGTCGTCTTGACAAAGGCATTCGGTCAGGGTCGAACCGGGAACGCCTGATTCCGCTGTGTGCCACCGCAGATGTTGCCGGACGTATCGGTATCATTGCAAGCGTTGAGCATGATCTCGGCGAGCTGCTGCTAGTGAAGGGACAGGGGATGCCGGTATGTCTAGTTGGTCCATGCCCACATGCAGGAGCGCCGCTCGATTCGGCTCTGGTCGAAGATGGAGTGCTTACTTGCCCTGCTCACGGTAGTCAGTTCCTCGCCGTAAGTGGCGAACGTGTGAGAGGACCTGCAGACTGCGGATTGACGGAGCTGCGAGTAGTCGAGGAGTCCGGTCGCTATTGGGCTGTCAGCCCAGCCGTCTCTTAATTAAGCAGGACTCACCCGATGGAGGAGTCACGACCGCAGCGAGCTAGGAAGCCTCTGTGTCGGGGGTTGGATCAACGTAGGTGGCGAACAGGCGTTGCTTGTGACCGACTTCGTCGTGCATGACCTCTCTCAGGGTTGCGATCACGGTGAGAATCTGTTGGTGTGAGAGCGAGTAGGTCACGGAGGTTCCCTCGCGAGTCGCCTTGACCAGACCCCGATCTCTCAAAATGGCGAGGTGTTGGGAGATATTCGCTTGTGGAGATCCGATCTCCTCGACGAGGTCTGATACGGTGTGCGGCCTTTCTCCTAGCAGCGTCAAGATGAGGAGGCGTTTTGGCTCATTGAGTGCTTTGCACATTACGGATACGAGTAGTTCGTACTCTTTCCTCAGCTCTTCTAGATTCTCCATTGCCCTCAGGCTAGTGGTTGTGCCACCCGGAAAAGTCCGATTGGTTTGGCAACCCGAATGGGCCCAATTGTGTGGCCTCTCGGATCGATATGCGATTTAGCACGGTGCCTAGACGAGAGGAGTGCAAGCCATAGGCCACAATGAAGGACTACGCCTCGTCGGTGTGCTACCGTGAACTGGCGAGTTCTGTAGCTATCATCTCAAGGGGAGCAAACATATCGCTGGCCGAGACACCTGGAGACTGTTGAACTAGGGTACGGAAGATGGTCTCCCATTCTGAACGGAGTTCTGCATCCAAGCGTCGTCCGAGGAGCGCATTCGCTAGTAAGACTGGTGCATCAAGTGGGTAGATGGTGAAGTCACCTTCCAACGTGGCATCGATAATGTTGTCGTCAGCTAGGAAAACAACCCACCTAATCAGGCCACCGCTGGACTTGAACGCCGCATGATGCATTGCTACGCCTTGTTGAATCTTCACGCCCGCAACTCGTCGGCCGCCTCCACCGTAAGTCCACTGATCGCTTGCAAGGAGGCTCTCCGTGCTTGCCAACTGCTCTTTCTCTAACGGACTGAGATTATCGAAGTAGATTTCGCGCTGCAGCCGAGCCTCCACCTGCTCGAGGTAGGTATCCACGATCGGTTCCTGTCGTGATGGTGATCCTAATTCACGGGCGATGGACGTGACATACTCCGTCAGGTTTTGGTAAAGTTTGTCGCGCATTTTTAACGTCTCCACCTTCAGAACAGATGCCATGGTAGCCAGATCAATATCGAAGATGAAACTAGAGACCAGGAGCTCAGCTTCACCAATGCGAGCAGCTCCACAGCCACCGATCTTGCGACCCCTCACCTGTATGTCATTCACCGGTCGCATCTCTGCGGGTATGCCAATATTTTGATAGGTCGAGACGATCGGTTCGATGAATAGTCGATATCGTGCTTCTATCGAGACAGGTAGCGAATTGGGTGAAAATATCCACTGCAGGAAGACTTGGTTTGCGTCCAAGTAGACCGCACCGCCACCAACTTGACGCCGGATAAGTTGGAGGCCGAATCGAGAGAGTTCCTCTAGGTCGAGCTCGCGCTGTGGATCTTGATGGTAACCGATACAAATGTAGGGTTCCGTTGGGCGAACGAGACAAATCGTGTCGGGGCTGTCTTCCGTAAAGCACTCTGCGATCGCGTGATATATCGCCTGGGATCGGAGTGGAGAGAGGTCGAAGGCCTGTATTATGCGGATAGGGCTAGCAGAATTCATTCACCTATAGTACCACCGTTAATCGGTAAGAAACAGGACAAAGTGGATGTAGCTGTCGAGCATATTGCCTCTGTGGTAGCTGGGGTGATGGGGAAAGAATCCCCGTTTGTGTTTAAAACTCAAGGTATCTAATGTGCCTTGGGGTGTGTTGTAGAAGCGGCGTACGATATTGTTTGAACGCGTGCTGTGGTAGAGAACTGGATGATTTTAGGAGCATCATCTCTAGTATGGCCTACCTCACTCGACGACACCTCATATCGAAGAATCGCTAGCGTTAATAGGTGTGTCTAACGAGCCTCTCTGCATTAATGAGCGCAATCGGTTGGATGCTGCAATGTGTCCAGCGAGTGAGTATTCTACACCTAGCCAGCATGTTGTCGAGCATTGCGCCAAGTCGAATCCGGTAAAGACTGGCCGGCATCGCTGGGTCGCACTGGTCATCTCACGGGGTTGTATTTAGGTGCAGGTGCGTGTAGCTGCACATCGACGACGAAGGAGAGGACCGGTCACAGCAGAGGTGCACTTTGGTTCCGCTAGTACAAGAAATCGAAGCGAGGAGCGATCGTGGATGGTCAAGCTACGTCGCGACAACGACGAACTGATCGTTGTCATCGGTCAGACCAGAGATGGTG
>DAHZQE010000143.1:0-5804 GCA_027409005.1 Ferrimicrobium sp.
ACTTGGCCGGCGACGACACGCGACCATGTCCGCCCTCGGCCGCAGCCTCGCACGGCTGTCTGCGCCCCACGCCGCCCGCCGATCCCGGCCCATCGCTCTTTCCGCCCCCGCGCGCCTCTCCGCCCCATCACCCCGCCACCACCGACCCCGGCGGAACTTCAGCACCGCCCCGTCCTGGCGCCGCGCCGAGACCGCCGATGCCTTCCCGTCCCAGCTCGCCGCCACTCCCCCCGAGTTCTTGGCGCGCCCGGTCGCTGCCCCAACAACGCCTCAGACTCTGACCGAAAAGATTGTCCAGCGCTACTCGCAAGGCCTGCCCGCAGGCAAACTCGTCAAGAGCGGCGACTATGTCACGCTCGCCCCGCACCGTTGCATGACGCACGACAACTCCTGGCCCGTCGCCACCAAGTTCATGAGCATCGGCGCCAGCAAGATCCATGACTCGAAGCAGATCGTCATGACCCTGGACCACGACGTCCAGAACCGGTCCGAGAAGAATCTGGCCAAGTACCGCCAGATCGAGGAGTTCGCCAAGCAGCAGGGCGTGGACTTCTATCCCGCGGGCCGTGGCATCGGGCACCAGATCATGGTGGAGGAGGGGTATGCGTGGCCAGGCACCATGGCGGTGGCGAGCGACAGCCACTCGAACATGTACGGCGGAGTGGCGTGTCTGGGCACGCCGGTGGTGCGGACCGATGCGGCGAGTATCTGGGCGACGGGGAGGACGTGGTGGCAGATCCCGCCTATTGCGCGGGTCAACTTCACGGGAATCCTGCCCGAGGGCGTGACGGGCAAGGATGTGATCGTGGCCCTGTGCGGCTTGTTCAACAGCGACGACGTCCTGAACCATGCCATCGAGTTCACGGGCGACGTCACCACCATGCGCAGTCTGCCCGTAGACGATCGGCTTGCGATTGCAAACATGACGACCGAATGGGGTGCCCTCTCCGGCCTCTTTCCAATCGACGATGTCTTGAAAGGCTGGCTGCGATACAAGGCCACCGAAGCCAGCATGTACAAAGCACCCGCCTCCCAGTCCGCCAGCCCGACAACCGAGCGCTTCAACCACCAGCGACTGGACGAGCTCTTCGCCCACCCCCTGACCGCGGACAAAGGCGCGAAATACGCCAAAGAACTCTTCCTCGACCTCAGCACCCTCTCCCCCTACGTCAGCGGGCCCAACAGTGTCAAAGTCGCAACGCCCCTCGCAGATCTCGAACCGCAGAACATCCCCATCCAAAAGGCCTACCTCGTCTCCTGCACCAACAGCCGCCGCTCCGACATCGCCGCCGCGGCCAAAGTGTTCAAGAACGCCTCCACCACCAACGCCGACGGCTCCCTCACCCCCGCCAAGATCGCCGAAGGAGTAAAGTTCTACATCGCCGCCGCCTCCCTCCCCGAACAACAAGCCGCGGAAGAACAAGGAGACTGGCAAGCCCTGCTCGATGCGGGCGCCGAACCCCTACCTTCCGGCTGCGGCCCCTGCATCGGTCTCGGGACCGGTCTGCTTGAGCCGGGCGAGAACGGCATCTCGGCCAGTAATCGCAATTTCAAAGGTCGCATGGGCAGTACGGAGGCTAAAGCCTACCTGAGCTCGCCCGAAGTCGTCGCTGCTTCTGCTTTACAAGGCAAAATCGCCGGGCCGGGCTGGTACCAGGCTCCCGAAGGCTGGAGCGGCGTGCGCAAAGGGGAAGGCGATGGGATCCCGGAAGAGGAGCGCATGATCTCCATCGAAGACGCGCTCGACAAACTCGTGAGGGAAGCGGAAGAAGCCGTCCAAGCAGGAGAAGCAGGGCTCAATGGCGCCGTCACCGATTCGGCGGCATCTGCCGCAGTTCCATCGCATGAGACTGAAAGCGAACAATTGACAGACATCCTCCCCGGCTTCCCTGCCGAAGTCACCGGGGAGATCGTCTGGTGCGACGCGGACAACGTGAACACCGACGCCATTTACCCCGGGAAGTACACCTACGACGACGCCTTTTCCTCCGACCCGGCCAAGATGGCGACGGTGACGATGGAGAACTACGACAAGGCCTTCGCCGCCACGGCCAAAGCGGGAGACATACTCGTCTCGGGCTTCAACTTCGGCTGTGGGAGTTCGCGCGAGCAAGCCGCGACTGCTATCCTAGCCAAGGGCATCCCGCTCGTGGTCGCGGGGAGTTTCGGGAACATCTTTAGCAGGAATAGCATCAACAACGCTTTGATGGGCGTGGAGGTGCCCAAGCTCATCGAACGGCTTCGCGAGTCCTTCAGCTCCGATCCGACCCCTTCTGCCGCGCAGGCTCCTGCTGTGACGGAGCCGAGCGGGAACCGCGAGTCCCTGGACTCTCCGCCCCCGGCTCCGCTACAGCGGGCGAAGAAGGCATTGACAGTACGGACAGGGTGGACGTTTACGTGGGACGTGAGACGCAGTCGGGTGGTGATCAAAGAGGGCGAGGGGGGCCAAGAGTGGGTGCAGAAGGTCGGGGAGTTGCCGCCGAATGTACAGGAGATTGTGGCGAGGGGTGGGCTTGAGAAGTGGGTGAAGAGTGAGATTGGGGGTGCTTGAAAGAGCATCATGGGATGTTGAGGGACCGGTCGTGTGGAGCGATAGTGTAAGATGTCCGGGCAGGAGATAGATCTAAATTTCTGTGGCATAGCGGAAGGCGTTGCAGATGTGGAATGTACAGGTATGAGAGGAAGATCGAGAGGGAAAACTTCATGCTTTTGCTGAACCTGTTCGTCTCGTCCTGGCGCAATCTCTACAGCACCCTAATTAATAACTAATACAAGAACACTGGTCCGAGAGCGTCAGCGCCGAGGCACTGCCTCCCTTTCATTGTCACCCTCCTGCATGCGTGGGTGACTTCCGCCTCTTCAGCCCCCGTCGGCGGTCCGGTAAGGCTTTTCGCCTTTCAACACAAGCTTACCGTCATCGTCAGATAGACATAGGCGGCGACGCCCTGGTGGGCTTCGTGATCACCGTACGGTTCGACGAACAGGCACCCACCTGCTTGATCTGGACAGGATCCCAGCATTGTTTCAAGCAAGATCTCGTCGACTCTGGCGGCAATGAGCAATCGACGAAGAGGGTGGTGATAGAGAGACGGTCACTAGCTGGTCGACGATGTTGGCGATGTTGGCAGCGGTGTATGCCGGGCGTCGTTCGCTGCTTCGCCATTGCTGCTCTAGACACGGCTGGTCGGAGACCAAAGGGCATGGGAGAGGGTGTGGATTGTGGATGAGGCAGCGAGGGCGTGCTGTCTGAGGATGGACATTTGGCGGACCAGCGACCATTTGATTGATCACGGCAACCACCACCGGAAGTGGGACCCGGGGAAACCGGGTAGTGAGCGGATATGTCAAGCTTCGGTTGATCACTTTTGTCATCTACCTCGAGCCCACTCCCAGGTCTTCCCTATTTGACTGCCTCTCCGCATTCAGTCCGCGTCGCCGGCGTCCACTGCACCAGACCGCCCCCAAAAGGCTTGACGAACGATGCCTGCATGGTGGAAGGGGGAACTCTGGATGGTCGTGCTGAAGGCCTGGTCGACGTGGCCAGCCAAGAGGAGATTGCGGAGAGTAAAGGCGTGCAGAATCTTCTCCAGCAGCTCGAAAAGTGCCGGTAAGTCAGACTCCTGCCGGAGGGTCGGCATGGCCGTTGGTTGTGAGCTTGATATTGTCCGCCATGGCACTGAATTGCTTTTCCATCGATGGATGTGTTGATGCTAGCGTGTGACAGTCCGGCTCCCTGACGGTGGGGAAAGAATCAGCGACGATTGCAGGAGCTTGTCGGCGGGAAACTAGGACTGCGATGCTTGGGTGAAGCTGTCGAGTGATGAGCCGGAGGCTCTCATTCCTACTATATGGTGGCGCTCCGGTGCCTGCCGCGCGTTTGGCGAGCATGTGAGATTCCGACGCTGCTTCATCGGGCACCGGCAGACCGCAGTGTTGCAGCAGCGGAAACCTTTCGTATACCATTCACGCAGGCATTTTCGCGGGCCCAGACGACGTCGATGGTACTCGTGAGGATCACGAGTGCGCTGCTGGCTCCGAATAACGAGCCCGTAACGTCAATCATTCTCCGCCACTGCTTCAGCACAGGGCCAGCACGCTCGAACACGCCGTGCTCACAGCTTTGCCGCCCTTCGGAGGAGCCGCTACGATGCTGCTGCTTCCCGTTTAAGCTGCCCCTTCCCTCCATCACTTGCCGCGCGGTCTCCGAAATGGACGCCCGTTCGCTGCCTGGAGGCTGCGGCACCTCAGATCTGGCGTCCGTCACTCAGGTCGTTCGGTCGGCCCAGCCTAAGTTGCACCTCGGGAAAGGTTTCGGTAGAAGGTCTGTCGAGCACTGTCGCTTGGGATTCCGGCTTCTCGTCGAGTAAATGGGGCAGTGCCGGTTCTAAAGATAAGTCATGGTGACTGGAACGAGAATTTGTGGGAGGGATATGTGAACGTAGTTGCTTGGCTCTTTACCTCACGCTCAAAAAGCACGATGACCTCCATGGGCCTCGGTCTGTGCCAGCAGATTCTGAAGACATGATCAATGCTCCTCTCATCACAACAAGTAAGACCTGCCATACGCTGTAGTCCTCGGCCCATCACCGTCGATCCAGTAAGTAACTGCGAGACCCTCATACCGTCCCGCAACCAAGCCACTCATCACACCGTCCCACTCTCCTCGTCGCACAGGTCTCTTCTTCTTGTACTGCAATAATCGGCAACACCTTATCTTCTCCACACTCTTTATCCGCATTCCTACGGTCTCGTTACTCATTTGCGCTGCACGACCAGGATCAGCGCCTCTAGCAAGTCGGGGGAAAGCCTCCTGGAATTCGCGATGCGACGTGGTAATACATATCGTCATGTCCTTCGACCATCGGTGAAGTGTCCAGGAGTCGTAAGAATCCGGATCCTTCTCGACGAGCTTTGCGTAGACTCGAACGGTCAAGCTGTCAGTGGGTGCATATGGAGGAGGTGGCGTCGATGGTACCGGTGAGGAGTAGGCCGGCGGTGGGTTGCGGCTACCAGGGTGATCTTGGTGGATATACTCAATCTCTGTCTCGTGTCCAGAAGTTGCTGAAAGGGCTGCAGCACGTCTTGAGGAGAGGTCGACCGGAGCGGGACGGTTGAGGCGCTCGATCTGCCGCAGCTGAGAAATCAGGAGGGTGGCTGCGGGACGCATGTAATATGTCGATAAGCTTTGTATCTCACCACGGGTGGTGACTTGGAGTCTCATGGGAGAGTATACCATAATCAAGGCCCGAAAGTGGAAAGCATAGAGTCCTGCAGGAGAAGGGGGCGCATGATGAAGAGCCCAGCTGGTACATAGATCAGTGAATGCGAAGGATCGTGATGCGGTGACCACGGAATCGCAGTCACAGAGAGACTGTCTTTCGCAGTCCAGTCGACACATCTCCTCACCCTCCTCTCAGCCTCCCTTTCCCAACCGCCCTCCTCAACCCCTCCACCATCCTCGCACTAAGCGGCGGTGCAATCCCCTGCCTAGCCAGATCCTGATAATTGGCCACCGCGAACCTCATGACATCGATCGGTCTGAGATGTCTAATGACATGCAACATGATCTCTGGCGGCAGCCTCAAAAGCGGAAACAGCTCCGGTATACGAGTCTGCGTTGTGAGGTAGACTACTCGGAGGCGAGAAAGTGCCGGAGCCAGGCCATTGGCGTGAAAAAGTGGGTAGTTGGCGAATGCGAAATTGATGAAAGATTCGGGTGGTAGGAGATCGACGATGTCAAGAATCAATTCGGGAGGGAGTGAGTAGAATGGGTGGTGGGGTGTGGCACCCATCGCTGTGGTTGT
>DAHZQE010000146.1:0-3907 GCA_027409005.1 Ferrimicrobium sp.
AGCCGCACTCTACGGTGAGCGATGGGAAGAGGAGAGTGCGTTCGACGAACTAAAGACCCACCAGCGAGGTGCTGGCCGGGTGCTACGGTCGAAATCACCGGACATGGTCACCCAGGAGATCTACGCCCACCTGCTTGTGTACTACGCTATCCGAGCCCTGATCAACGCTGCTGTTGAGCCTCAAGAACTCGACCCGGACCGGGTCTCGTTTCTGGCCTCTTTGCGGGTCATTCGCCGCCAGGTCACTGACCAGGCGGCCTTTTCCCCCTGACCGTTTGACGAGGGCCATCTCGGAGACGATCACTGAGATGCTTAGGTGGTTAAACAAGCGCAGACTGCGGGCAAATCCAAGGGTGATAAAACGGAAGATGTCGAAGTGGCCACTGAAACGTGCTCATCAACGCAATCCTGCTCAACCACAAGCTCATCCACGTGACACCATCGTCATCACCGGTCCCTCTCTGTACCTCACCACAGAAACGTCAATCTACCGGCGTTGGTGGGCTTGGACCTTAATTAAGTGGTATTGGGCTTAGAGGCACCTTCCCAAGATAACAAAGGGCCAAGCTTGGCACTTCAAATAGGTCGTGGAACTCCAAGGGGCTATGATCCCGCAACTGAACGGCTTGTTCGCACTGTGGAGACACTGGACTGGGTAACGTGTGGCCGGATCTTCGTGCGTCGAAATCGCTGGCTGTATCGGTGCTTCACCACGTCCAAGAGCCAGGGAGAGGAGGCAAAGGACGCCGAGCCAGTCTTCCTTGGCGGCATGGCGGGGTTGTCTGGCTTCTCAACACTGAGAGCTTGGGGTTCTGCCCGTTCGAGCCTGATCGGCCTGGCATAGTCACAAGGGCTCGCCGGGATCAAGCGCCATCCCACTGCTGCTTTGCACGCCTGGGAGAGTACGACTCGAATGAGACGACGTGAACGAGTTGACAGACCGGACTCTGCGAGTTGACCTACAAAGGAACCAACTATGGCAGGCGTGAGTCGTTCTAACCGAAGAGAACCCAACCCTTCCCTGATGTCCCTCGTAGCCCGTTCATACCCTGCCAATGTAAATCCGCAATGTCGGCTTGCGAGTTTTGAGCCATCGGGTGAGCACCGTGTCTATGGTCGTTGCTGAATTCCCGATGACACCTGCGTTACGGGTCGCAGCGAAACTTAGCGGGTGCTACTTCGGCCTGTGGCTTGGTGCTACACCTCTTGGATCGAGTAACCGCTCGACCATCTGGTCCAGTCCACTTCAGGAGGGCACGCCATTGGTCACCGTAGCGGTAGATACTCCCCTCGCCGAGTGTCCTACGACATAGGATTCGATCATTGTATCCGATTGCCGATGGGGGTTGCGGGGTGAGGTGAAGTGCTTCATCATTAAGAGCGTACGCCCTGGTCGGATCGGTTGATCGGGACTCTGGTGGGATAGTGGGACTGCATAGCAACCAACGGACAAAACACCCATGCAAGAGAACAGTTACCGTACTTTGTCAAGTCTCGTCAGCGCTCAGCTGCAATTTTGGGCCCAAAGGTTGCACCGTCGTGGGCAAAGACCACCCGCACGGGATCGAACTGCTCGATACGTTCGAGCCACTCGGGCCAGGGTGCTAAACGCCGGTCGAGCTCACGATACACCTGGTGGGCTAGGTGCGCGCTCGCATATGCAGATGCGTCTCCGGCCAGCGGTACAGAGGTCGTCATTGAGAAGTCCATCGCCTGCCCCGCCACGAGAAGAGTGCCGTCATCGGCGCACACGGCAACAGACTGATGGCCTCGACTGTGACCGGGGGTGGGGAGCACGACGATACCATCTGCGATCTCAGCCTCCCCAGTGATGGGGTCATAGTGTGCGCGGTCGAAGTCAATGAGCTCTGGAAAGGTGTAGTTAACTCCCCTTGCGTCTTCAAGCTCCGCCGACTGGACGATGATTCGCCGGCCAGCCATGCGAGGGTTTGCACCGCAATGGTCGAAGTGCAAGTGGCTATTCACGATGACATCGATATCATCGATGCTGCATTCTGCCTCTCGACAGGCGAGATCGAGGGACCTGCGCTGTGGTTGGTAATACGCCTCGGTCTCGGGGTCCGCCGCACCGATGCCGGTGTCGAACACCACAGTCATCTCGGGGTGCTTGATAAGGTAGCCATATACCGGTTCCACCCGAGGCTGACCGGTGCCGGTCTCGGTAGCCGGACGTACAAAGAAGCCAAAGTCGAGGCGGCGGACGTCGTCGATACGAGCGAGTTTGGTCATGACGATTGGTCCTCAGCGTGGAGCAACTCGATCACTGGAGCGAAGCCCTCGATGTCGCGCACCACATAGTAAGAGATCCCCCAGCGTTCTCTACAGGCGAAGAGGTGCGCTGCGATCTCGTCGTGAGTGCCGAGTGCTAGGAATGGAGTCGAGAGTGCGTGATCGACCTCGAGACCGGGAACCTCGGCGGCCAACTCTTCGGCTGCCTTGCGGCGATCGTCGGTAACGACCACAGCCTGGACTAGCGCATTCAATTCGAGGTGCCCGGCTCGCTCACCGGCCTGCTCGGCGATCCAGGTGACGGTGGCATCGAGACGCTCCGGATCCCAACGTACGGCGTGGGCGTTGCCGTCGGGGAGGGTAACCCCGAGCATGGTGAGCCCAATGATGTCGGCCGTGCGTGCGGCATGAGCGAGACCGGCTCGTCCGTTTACTCCAACAAGAATCGGGACGTGATTTTGAAGCGGCTCGATAGAGGTAAAACCACTCAAGTCGTAGTATTCGCCATGATGGTCCACCTGCTCACCGTCGAGGAGGCGACGAAGGATGTCGACAGACTCGGCGAGGCGACGCTTGCGTTGTTGGGGTGGATCGAAGCTGATAGACGTCGCGTGGTACTCGGGAAAGGCGTGCCCAGCACCTATCCCGACCTCAAGACGTCCGGCTGAGAGCCGATCCAAGGTCGCGAGACGTTGGGCCAAGATCCCTGGGTGATGGAGGTCGTTATTCAGCACCAGTGGGCAGAGTCGGATTCGTTCGCTCCAAGCCGCAGCGAACGCGAGCGCTTCGAGGACTGATAGGTGTCGTCCAAGGTGGTCGAAGGTGCAGAACACATCGAAGCCGGCCGCCTCTGCCGCCTGTACCTGTTGGCGAAGTATAACGGGGGCATCGGTTCTCGTCTGATAGCCAAAGCGAAACGCGGTCATCCTAGGTATGCTATCAGGTTGATATCCAGATAGCAACCAGCTAGACTTTAGTGCTATGCCCGAAAATCGCACCGCGCTGTTTGTCCGCATCCCGGTATCCCGGGCTCGCCAACTCGACTCCCGAGCGCACGCCCTTGGGCGTACCAAGCAGGACCTCGTTAACGATCTACTCGAGTCGGCGCTGGCAGCTGGCGAGGTTTCAGCAGTTGAGGACGGACCAAAGGATATCCCTGATGAGGTGCTCACCCTCGTCGAGCTCGCTGAACTGTTAAAGCTTGACGACAATGCCGTCTTGGTACGTGTTCACTCCGGAGAGCTGCCCGGCCGACGATTCGGTAGCGAGTGGCGCTTCTCGCGTCGCGCAGTTCTCGACTGGCTCGACGGCCATGACGCTCCAGAGCGCAGACCGCCGGGTTTCGCCGGGTCATCCTCGCATATCGTCGGACACAGCGCTGAAGGTGTCTAGGGGCGATGACGCTTCACCTCCAGGTACATGGAGATGGGGGCGATCCGCTCGTCGTCTTGCCCTCTTTCGGTTTTGATCACACCTCCATGGCTGCTGCGATCGAGCCTGCTTTCACCGAAGTATCCGGTTGGCGCCGCCTCTACGTCGATCTGCCGGGAACCGGTGACTCGCCGGCGCACTACCCACCCCGATCCGACGCAGTACTCGACGCGGTCGTCGCTACTATCCAAGCTGAGCTCCACTACAGACCCTTCGCTATACTCGG
>DAHZQE010000149.1:0-3268 GCA_027409005.1 Ferrimicrobium sp.
TCTTGGATTGATCTGCTTGTGCTACCTTGATTAGCGTTGCTCCTCTCCAAGACTGGCTCAGAGAACCTGCTAGACAATATCTGTGCTGCTGTGCGAGGCGGGATGCACACGAGACTGGACGATGGCGTGTGCAAACAACACAATCGAGCCCTGAAGCGAGCGTGAGCGACACACAAAAGTAGACTCGTGTCTGCTACGAGACCGATAGACCGCGTACTCCACAGTTCTCGAGGAAAGATAAAACCTTTGCGGCCCGTCACGCTGATCAGTAAGAAAGTCTTGGACCTTAATCCTGCCCTTTCTCTCCCTCTACCCTCAAGCCGCTCCCCGTCACCCTGAACCCAAATCCCATCCCCACCCCACCCTCCACTCCCTCCAGCTCCCTTAGTGTCCTATCGTCCATGCCCCAAGTCCCGACCACAGCCTCACATCGCCTCTCTTGCACGGCTTTGAGTCTATCAGTATCCTCCCTTTGCGCTTCGTCGATGGAGATGTGCGCCGGGAACTTCCTCACCGGCCGTCTAGCTATTAGCAATCGCAGAGTCGGTAGATTGCCAAGGGGAGGAGGCAAAGTCGGTCTGAGTGACTGTATTCTTGCCGCGGGGTTTGTTCCTTGAGTGGAGGCGGGAATGGGAAAGAGGTGGTTTGATGTTAGGACCACCGCGCATTGGAGAGTTGCTGATGTTGATCTTAAGGCCTTGGTGAGTTCGGACCATGGTGATGGCTTCTTGGGTTCCGCAGTCGAAGAAGTACCATGTATGGCGGCCAGGTCCTCTTCGGCACGAACTTGCCAGTAGAATGCCGTAACCGAGTCGATCGCAATGAATGCTACGGCGCGGTCGAATGAGAAGTGTCGGCTCTTGTTGAACAAGTAATCCGGGAGGGACTTAATAGTGGCGATGAAGGAAGACATTAACTGTGGGCAGAAGATATGGATATGCTTCAGCGCCTCTCCGATTACGTCGTCCGCGTCTTCTGGCGGGTCGGAGTATGAGTTGAGATGGCTGCGATATTGAGCGTCGAGCCGTGTGATCGAAAAGGTGCCATCGGTGTCAATAAAGACAATGCAGGCTTCTTTGCCCCCGTAAGCCGTGGGCAAAGTGGCCTGGACCGCGAGGTGATAGAGCAGAGCTGTGCTCCCAGCTCCTGGATGCAGAGACGCAAGCTCCAAATTGGGCTGCGTGGATGTCTGCGAGCGCGTGTTCGTCGAAGCAATGGCGTTGGCGATGCGGTCAATCTGTGGCAGACCGAAAAGCGCAGGAGTAGCATCGTTACCATGTCGCAGCCTCAACGCCTGAAAGATCTGTTCAATGTCAATTATTGATTGTTTGACCAATGTGCACTTGCCACCCATCTCGTCCAACCCACACTCCTCAATCTCCACCTTCAACTTCTTCCCCAGATCTTCCGCCATCTCGCCACCTCTTCATCGCATTAAGACCTCATCACCACCATTAGACACCATCGATTGCCGACCCGGGATTCGACTAGCTTCCGGCACTCAGTCATGCGATAAGACCTCACCGCGAAAGATGGCTCCGCTTGTGGAGACCTTCCCGCCCCGCCTCCTCACCAGCAAACTGCAGTACCACCCAGATGGATCCTACCGCAAGAAACCGGTCAAGCTTCCGGAATGTAAATTGAAGGAATTGATTCAGTACGAATGCAATCTGAGTGGGCCGAAGAACGATCCGAGGACAAAGGTCGTTTGTGAGCCGGTCCTGAGGTTGTTTAGGTGGTAAGTCTAGATAACCCCTTGGGTTGAGCAACGTGGGCCGGATCGCTGAGCTCTGGTCATGTAGTTGCGCTGATGGGCTGACGGTGGAGACGACGGCTTGGGAAGGGGTCTACGACGAGAAGGGTGGAGAGGGTAGAGGATGACTTGAGGTGAGGTTGAATGTGCTGTGCACGTGACCTTGCAATTGAACGAAACGGGAAGGCGAGATTGGACACAGCATCCAGAAGCTATTCTAGTCTGGACAGACTTCATCGCATAGGTCAGGAGGTCCTTTCTCGACGGCTACAGCACCGCGTTTGAGGAATCGCATAATATACACCTTGTTTGCCACCAACGCCGCGCTAAAACCAGCAGAAGCCTAAGAAGCAGTATGCCGTCTTGATCAAGCTCGCACGCCCCTCCCCCCTCTCCCATGCCTCCATCCACCCATGCCATAGTTCACTACAACCCCTTCAGGCATGCCCAGATCCATTGTCTGCCCGGCAACCTCCCGCCCGGCATCAATCTCCATCTCCATCCCTATCCCCTCATCTTCCCCATCGCCGCCCAGTTCCTTCAGAACGTCGCCAAACACCTCACCGCTCTCTTCCATCCTGCCCCTCTTCTTGCCGTGCCCGGTCTCGATACCTCGCTTCCGCTTATCCTCCTCAGCCCTCAGTGCGCCCGCTTTGGCGGCCGACGCGAGCTTTCTGAGCGCTTGCTCGGCCAATAAACCTTCCGCTGTGGCCTTTTCACGCATCTTGCGCGCATCGGTCTCGCGGGATGGGTAGACTGGTGTGGCTTTCCACGCATGCGCTGGAGGTAGTCCAGGGAAGTGCGAGGGTACGAACGGTGGTCTTTTCACGTTTGTCAGGTCCGCGAGAAGTCCACTAAGATCTGGCGGGTCTTGGAGAGCTGGTGGCGGAGGTGGTATTAAAGGGTACGATATGCCTTTGGGCATGCGGAGCTTGAGCTGTGGCTTGAGGAGAGAGGCGGTTCGGGTGTTGGGCATTAGCGCCAGCGCTGCGCTGAAGTCCGTCACTACCGGTGAGATCCGTCGCTCGTGGTTCATAGCGTGTCGAATGTATGTCGCAAATTGTAGCATGTACTCTTCGGCGTGGGAGCGGAACATCTCCAGGGCTTCGGGGCGTGCGCTCTCGAAGCCGACTGAGACGAGCGCCGCGCTGATGCTTCGCAGGAACTGAGCCTGTATAATTGCGGCATCTTGAGGTGCCGGCTCGATGTGTGCGGGTAACCGTTGGTGATAGTGGAGACTGTGGGTTATGCGCCGTCGTTTGGTGGCAAGGTCGGTAGGGGTGTCGGAAGAGAGTGGGCGCTTTGCGGCCATGGTTGCGGTGATTGTTATCTTTGCTGGTTCATGTCTGAAGTATGAATGATGCGCAACGTTTGAAAGGCCACGATCGGCGTGCAATCGTGTTAGCGCGGGGGTTGAAGCGAGTGTTCGCAAGTGACGGCAAGTTGGCGCGACAAGTCAGCAAGCTTGCCTAAGGCTTGACACAAGGCTGCGGCCTTGCAGCGCGAAAGGTGCAC
>DAHZQE010000160.1:0-6420 GCA_027409005.1 Ferrimicrobium sp.
CATAGACCGTCCATTTGCAAGCAAATGTGAGCACAAAAAAAGGGCATTAGGGCATGTGGAGCTGATAGATCGGCACGCTGATGCCAATGAGAACACGAGTGTCACCCAAAGTCTCCTACAAAAATGTGTCGTAAAACGCTGCGTGCGAAAAACATACGGTCACGTCGCAAACACCACGCTCGAGCCGCTCACAATGAGACCGCCAAGCAAGGGCTCTGCAGATTGGCGAGATCACTCGTCCAACCCGTCTTCCCAGCCACCAGTCTCCTCCAGATACCCTCTAACCCTGCCCTTCGTCTCCTCCAACCCGCGCCCCAGCGCCTCCCGCCACTGTGCCTCGACCTCTCCGACCTTCTCTTGCAAATCCTCGGTCAACCCCTGCTCGACCTGCGCTAAGTCCTCGTCCGACATGCCTTCCTTCAACCTGGCCTTCATCGCGGCCGTACGGACCTCATGCAGCAGACAGAGCAGATTGATCTGCGACTCGATGAATTGATACGCACTCTTTCCAGCGTGCGAGAGCAGTGTAAACAGATACTGCAGCGGGTGGCGATCGTAGCTCGGATTCTCTTCGCACTCAGACACGGGCACTGCGATCTCGAGCTTACTCAGGTCGTCCGGGACGCGGGCAGTGACTTCGAGGAGACCCGGAGCGATGTCCCAGAAGGCGGAAAGCTGATCCTCGACTCCACGCGAGACGTTGCGCTCCACGGTGTGCTGCAGCTGGTCGAAACGCTTCTGGGAATCCTGGTTATAAGTGATTTGCCGCTGTCGGCTGTCTTTCGCGAAGAAAGACGTCGCTTCGTCGATCTTGGCCTGCGCCCGCTGGATCTGGTACGGCGTAAGGATGACCTCGGAATACTTCTCGCTTCGTTCGGCGTGAAGTTCGCACATCTGTCGGTGCAGCTGCTCACGCGCTTCGAAAAGCCATTTGAGCAATGTCAGCTTCTCGAGCCGTTCAGGTTGTTCATCGCCCTCTTCCTGCGCCTGGTTCGGGTCGGAAGTCTCATCGTGCGTCTTGAGGTCGAGTGTCAGTCCGCTGAAGCACTTGTTGGCTTGAGCGATCTTGTCGGAGATGAGGGCGTTGATGGGTTGTGCCACGTGTGTCTCGTAGCGGTCGAAGTTGGCTCGCGCATTGGCCTTCCCGCGTTCCGCTTCTTCGGCATCAAAGTCGGTTTCAGCCTGCGCTGCCTCGGCGTAGGAGATCGTGCCGTCGACGATCTTGGCTTGGATGTTCATGCGAAGCTTAGCGCGGCGCTCTTTGGCGGTCTCGATCTGTTGATTGCGGATATTGCGGTCATTCTCGGAGAAGGCATCTTTTATCTGTTGGATTTCGCTCCGGTCTGCGAGGCCACGGTGCTCGTTGCGAAGATCGGCAAGGGAAGGGTGGCTGTTGCTGACCGCAGGATGATGCCGAGGGTACGGAGGTGGCAGTGTGATCAGTCGCGAGACATCGAGCAGACCGCCGGGGAACGAGCCGGAGCTTCGACGATCCGAAGTCTTAGCAGGCGTCGCAACCGGCGTCTCGAAGTCAGCTGGCTCGTGCCAACCTACCTTCTCGGGCGGATATCTAGACCCAGAGAATGTCTGCGCACTCGCACCTGGGGTTGCTGACTGCCGACTGAGCGCTGGCGAGGGCTCGCTAGCATCCTGTAGCTCTGCCGCCCGGATACCCATGTACTTGATCTCCCTGTGCGACTTCTCCATTCGATCTGGTCGGCCGATGGATCCCGAAGAATGGCTCGACTCCCACCAGCGACTGGGTGCTCTGCCTCTCGAGCTCTCTTCGTCTGGCACGGTGCTCTGTGCCATGCTGGGTATGGGCGACAGTGTAGGCTTAAACGTTTCCGGCCACTGTCTAGACTCTGCACGATCGAACGCCTCGCCTGCCTCTCCCACTGAAGCAACCTCCATGGCCGGCGTATTCTCTCCAAAAGATGAGGCAGATTTTGGAAAGCCTTGTGCAGAAGTAGGCTGATCGTCTGAAGCCCAGGACGGTACGGTTGGTTCATAAGATGACCTTGTCGTACTTGGTGTGACGGCCCGCTTGCCAGTGCTGGAGTATGACCGCCACATATCTCTGGTCGATTCTACTATGTCGCTTGCCATCGTGTTGTACGCTGCGGCATAGCAATCTCGCCGTAGCCTTGACTCGTGTACCATGAAGTTGGCAAAGAGCTCAAGCCGTTCTTCGTCCGAGGTTGCCGCAGCCTCCTTCTCGATAAAAGCTGTGTGTCTCTCTAGCGCTTGCAGCGCGAAGCTGTCAAGCCTCGATGAGGCTAATGCTGACAGTGACGAGCCTGACCTTGAGGGGTCGAAAGGCGCTGCAGCGACGGCCTCTTCATTTGGTCCGTGCAACAGATGAGAGACTGGTCTCGGTGGTGGGGCCGCGTTGACTGAATCGCTTTGCTTGACAGCGGGCGTGTATGGTGGCGTCAGCATGCTAGCAGGATTGCTAGAGTCCATATGTGACATGTTTGAGGGTTCCTGCTCAGTCGATGAACTGGACGCAACAGCACTGCCGTACTTCGAGACATTGCGAGTGTGTGCCCTTCGATGACTTATGGCACCGTCCATGAGAGAGAACACCTGTTCGCTCCGAGTAGAGTGACCACTGGCTGGGGAGGATACCTCAACTAACCGGTCCCGGGCCTGCCGACTCACTGATCGTCTCTCTCTCAAACCTCTCGCGCTCGGATCTCGGGTAGCTGGCCGTCGAGTGATCGACGCATCGCGAGACGCACCAGTGTCAATTCGGAGAGGCTGCCAGTCCAAAGCTCCATGCGCAAGTGTTGGCGCAGATTCGGTCAGCGTGTTGTAGTCCTGACCTTCCACCCAATCTGCAGGCGTGGGAGGGATCGGTCCGAGTTCAGACAGAGCAGCCGTGCGCCTGCGTAGGGCCATGACATTCTGATTCGCTGGCCAGGCTGTCGACTCATGCGCAGAAGAGCTTGTGGGATATCTGTTCAAGCTCTGTGATCTCGTCCCAGGTGGCGGTGGGCCTGGGGGCGGGCCAGGTAACGGCATACCAGGCTGCCACGCATTTTCCGGCGATGCCCGGCCGGAGAAGCTTGTGCCAGTCTGTGAGATCGGCGTCGATGTTGATTGCAGATGGCCTGTTGATGCTGCTCTGCGCGAAGCTGGCGGACGAGTGTCAATGGTAAGGTGGACAGCAGGGCCGGCAGCAACATGGCCGACCGGGGTTTGATCACTGGCAACGGGCTGCTTGCCGCGCAACCCCGCCAGTAACGCTCTTGGTCCCGACAGCCCAGACGTTGAGCGATCGCGGTGCTGCCTTCCTACTTGGCTTGGCGGCGGCGGAAACGCTGGCGACTGTGGCACCTGCGGTGAGCTACGGGTAGATTCTGGTGGCAATGGCGAGGCAGTGAAGTTGGCAGTATCGAGGAGACTTCCTACTATGGAAGCACGACTCGATGCAGTACCTGGTGTCTCCGGCGAGTATGGTGGCGGCGGAGAAGGCATTGCTTCTACACATCATCAGCAAGCAATCGTTGTTGAAGCCGGCAAGCGCGCCAACAGCCAGAGTACGGCACGGCCACTGTACTCGATGGGTCCTGCGTGCATACCTTCCATACCGCTTGCCTCCCTCGTGCTGCCCGCTGACCTTCGGAACAATAACTGTGATCCAGACGACCGCGTACTCTGACTCCACTGCCTCGGATTGTAGGGCTCCATGGCCGGATTAGGGCTCCTGAGAGGAGCATGCGCGCCCAACGAGGCCGGGTTCAGAGCATTGGGAGTCCGCGGCGTATAAGAAACAGGAGTGATCGGAGAGAAGGGAAGCGGCCTGCCGTTATCGCCGCTACAGATCGGCGTAGAGGCTTGGGTCAAGGCCAGGGAAATAGTCGCGGTTGATGGTGGCGCGGGCCGCTCGCGCCTAGGAGGCTTTGGGTGACACTCGTGTTCTCATTGGCATCAGCGTGCCGATCTATCAGCTCCACATGCCCTAATGCCCTTTTTTTGTGCTCACATTTGCTTGCAAATGGACGGTCTATGCTCGCTGCTTCGTCTCGATATCGTACACACGCACCTCTCGGTCACCACCTCAACCGGCCGGATTGGCACAGCTAAAAGACGTGATTGCCGCACTCTGATACTCCTGATGCATCGCAACCACGGAAGCGTAGATGCCCAGACCCGCGACACTCAAGGCACCCAGGAAGTACAGAAAGTCCAGCGTGTTGATGTGCCATTTCTTCAGGAATCCCCGCTTCCAACGCGTGAATCCGTGGTCATGGCGGATGACCTGTCCGGTCGACGGATCGAAGCCCTCGCCGTCCCTCATGGCGTCCTTCTGGATGTTGTACCCGATCTTGAGGATCGGCGGGAAGGTGTAGCTGAATTGCAGGATGCAGGCGGCACCCACAAAGGAGGACAGATAGCTGATTTGCGGGATGGCGGCCCCGACGATGAATGCCAAGCCCCAGTAGATCGGTACTACGGCCACCCAGAGCCACTTGCCCGCCTTCTTGTCAAGTGGTGGTAAGTGGAAGACGTCGCGGAGGACGGCGGAGTAGAAGACCTTGACGCCGATGTTGCCATAGAGCAAGGCGGCGATGAGTCCGGAGATGAAGCTGATGGCGTTGCCGAGGGTTTGCCACTGGTAGGCGCTGTTGGGTATGCCTTGGTAGGCAGGGTTGAAGGCGTATTGGCCTTGCGCGCTGTAGACGACCATTCCCATGGTCATGTAGACGGAGACGATGAAGATTTCCGCGCAGATGAGGCCCTTCCAGAAGTCGACCGGACGGCTGGGAATTTAGGTGTCAGTGTTGTGATGGTGAAAAGGGGTCGACGAGACTTTACCGCATCTCAGCCATCAGCTCGTTGAACAGCGTGGCGCCACCGTAGGAGAAGACGCCTTGCATCAGACCATTGATATGGTCCGTCAGGCTTGTGTACCCAGGCCAAGATGCGGTGGTCTTGACAGGTGGGTGAGGGCCGCCGGCTGGGCCAACGTCGATCGCTGGATACGAGGCATGGACAGCGGCGTAGTTGGGTGGGTAGTAGTTGGTGACGACCATCCTGCCGCGATGTCAGCGCCCTCCCTTTTCCATCATGACACATGCTGCAGGACTTACGTCATGATAATCACAACAACGTTCAGCCAGACTGCAAGATTTGCCAGGAAACTCAGGCGCTGTAGCGTACGGATCTGGCCTAGGACAAAACCAGCCAGCATGAAGATGACCTCAGCAACGACGAAACAGAGGTAGCCATTGCCGCTGGGGCCGGAAGCCATCTGTGCAAGACCCATCCCGTTGCTGACGATGAGCAGAGACACGTTGAGGAAAAACTGGAAGCTCTGCAGGACGTTGACTCCTAGACGAGCAGATTTGCCGTAGACGCGGAAGGCCAGGTCGCCGTAATTGCGCAGAGGGTACTTCGTGGAGTCCAGTCCGACGAAGATGCGCCCTACTGAAAGTCAGCTTTGCGGGCACGCGATCCCATCCAGACGCAAGACTGACAAAGTTGACCGCCAGAGTAGGCCGCGAGGATGCCGAACGTGATGTACAGAGCCGCACCAGGGCCGTATCCCATTTGCGAGATGGCCCAGGGCACACTGTACGGTCCGAGAATATCGGTGGTGATCAAATAAAAGACACTACCCCACGTGGCCGTCCTCACAGCACGCTGAGCATGGTAGTATTCGCCCTCAGTGACACCATAGCGATCCGTGGACAGGGCACCATCACTCGTAGCTCCATCATCTTCGACTTTCTCCTTGGACCCATCATCCATCGTCACTCCAGCCGTATCAGTGACAGGCGGACGATTGGTCGAATGACCTTCATGCTGGAGATCGACGCCCTCCTGCACTTTCTCCTGCTTCCGACCAAGGAAGACGCTGAAGATGGTAGCGAAGCCTTTGTTGGCCTTGATCGTCTTCTCGTACTCGCGGGACTTGTTGGCCCAGAAGTGGTACTCCTCGAAGGAGATGCTGGAGTCTGTATACACGGTGCTCATGCGGCGAGAATCTGAGCTCCCCTGGCGAGCGACATTCTCCTTGTTGCCGGCGCGGCGGGAGTAATCCTGGTCAGGATGAAGGCCATGGCCGTGTTGGTCGATGGACGTACCCAAGATATCGGGTTCATTGGTTGCACGAGGATCGGCCACGCCTCCAACGTTGGCGAAAGGAACAGCCATGATGCAGGTGCAAGGTCGAGGTCCTCGCGTCGTGGCACTGCGCCAGTGCCTCCTAGAGCGAGATAACGGGAAAGCAAAAGACGAAGTGGAATGGATCAAGTGAAGCCCACTCCAACCCACAATTATCAATGTCGGAGCTCCTTCCCTCCCCCTCCTCCTCCTCCCTGTACATTGACGTCTTCATCGCTCCTTCTCGCTGCGCGGACGGACTCCACGGCACGCCCACTCCGAATCCCTCTGCCTGCTCCACCACCC
>DAHZQE010000161.1:0-5143 GCA_027409005.1 Ferrimicrobium sp.
GCGAGGATGAGGTCCTTCGCAAACGTCCCTTCCGAGAGGGCACCATCGACGGTAACCGCCATAGTCTTCGGCCTGACCTGAGCGAGCGTCTGGGTAGCAAGGACGTGCTCCACCTCAGAGGTTCCGATGCCAAAGGCGAGCGCTCCAAATGCCCCATGCGTAGCGGTGTGGGAATCACCACACACGATGGTCATGCCAGGCTGTGTCAATCCCTGCTCAGGTCCGATAACGTGGACAATGCCTTGCCCTTTGGACCCCATCGGGTAGTACGTGATCCCGAACTCTTCGCAGTTCTTCGCCAAGACCTCGAGTTGCTTTGCGCTTATAGGATCAGCTATAGGGCGATCGATGTGCTCAGTCGGGACGTTATGATCGGCGGTAGCGACCGTAAGGTCCGGTCGTCGTACGCCACGATTCGCCATACGCAGCCCATCGAAAGCTTGTGGAGAGGTCACCTCGTGCACAAGGTGCAGATCGATGTAGATAAGATCTGATTCGCCAGGTCCTCCCTGGTCTACCAGGTGCGACTCCCAAACCTTCTCAGCAAGTGTGCGTCCGACACCCATCGCCTACCCTCCCCTTCTCTCACAAAACTCGAGATCTCAACTAGGCACGTTGTGCCAGTAGCCTAGACCTGTAGATCTATATTGGTCGCCGTTGCTCGAACTACGTTGCTCGACCTAGGCTCGTCGTATCGAGACGACCTCCACCTTTAGCACGCCGCCAGGAGCCCGATATTCGACCCAATCCCCACTCTTGGCGCCAACGAGCGCTTGGCCAAGCGGCGATGTTGGCGAGACGACCTCGACTCCAGAGCGACGCTCCTCGATCGAGCCTAGAAAGTACTCACCGATATCGTCGTCATCCTCATAGCGCAGTGCCACAATCAGTCCTGGTCGAACGCTATCGGCACTCGAATTCTCGTCAGAGACGACTACAGCATTTTCGAGCAGTGCCTGGAGCTGGCGAACTCTCGCCTCCATTTTCCCTTGAGCATCCTTCGCAGCATGGTAGTCTCCGTTCTCACTGAGATCACCAAGTGCGCGCGCCGATTCAATAGCGTTGGCGATCTCAATTCGGCCAGTCGTAGTGAGTTCGTGCAACTCAGCAACCAAGGCATCATAGGTTGCTTGTGAGATCGTGGTTTCCGTCATGAAAAACACTCTAGCGCCTCGCTATAGTCGTCGCTGGCCCACTTAGGCGTTACCGAACAAAGATAGCCAGTCGCGATTGGCCCTAACCGCCCTTCTCGATGCTACTCTCTGGGTAATGGCAATGCATGACCCGTCGGCTTAGTTGATTTCAGATTTCGGACCGAGCAGCCTACAATTGTCGGATACGGAGAAAATTAAGTAAGGCGGTAGCAGTATCAATGAGGAGACAAGGATGACACATCGCATCGCCGTTATTGGGGGCGACGGTATCGGACCAGAGGTCACCAAAGAGGCGATAAAGGTAGCTCGCGCTGCCGGTGCCAGCTTAGAGACCCAAGATTTTCAACTCGGTGCTGCCCATTACGAACGTACCGGCGAGGTGCTCAAAGACGAGACCCTCGCGGAACTCACGAGCTTCGATGCCATTTTACTCGGAGCTATAGGCCCAGCAATTGGTTCAACCACAGTCCCGTCTGGCATTCTCGAACGAGGCCTGCTCCTCAAGCTCCGTTTTGCTCTTGATCTTTACATCAATCAACGCCCGTTTCTGACACTCGATCCAACACTGACCACTACACACAAACCAGTCGATATGATCGTAATTCGAGAGAACACCGAAGGGGCCTATGTAGGAGAGGGTGGCCTCCTGCGCAAAGGGACTCCCTACGAGGTGGCGACGCAGGGATCGGTGAATACTCGCAACGGCGTCGAACGAGCAATTCGCTTTGCCTTCGATCTTGCCCAATCCAGAGAGCGCAAACTACTAACGCTGGTACACAAAACCAATGTTCTCACCTACTCCGGTGATCTTTGGTATCGCACTTTTCTAGAGGTTGCCTCTGAATATCCAGCCGTCATAACGAGCTACAACCACGTCGACGCCGCCTGTATCTACCTCGTCGAGGCTCCCGAGCGCTACGACGTCATCGTCACTGACAACTTATTCGGGGACATTATCACTGATCTGGCTGCCGCCGTCTCCCAGGGTATCGGCTATGCTGCCTCAGCCAACATCAACCCAGAACGCACCGGACCATCTCTCTTCGAACCGGTTCACGGAGCTGCTCATGACCGTGTTGGCACTGGCGAGGCCAACCCTTATGCGGCCATCCGTTCAGCCGCAATGATGCTCGACTTCCTTGGTGACACAGCAATCGCAACAAAAATTGAACACGCATTGGCAGTCCTGCCTCCGGCAGGGGCAACCACCACTGAAATTGGTGACTTCTATGTAGAAAGGGTGACACACTGATGCCGATACAAGCAATGAAATACGTCTGGATGAATGGCAGACAGGTTCCAGACGAGGACGCCAAGGTTCACGTTCTTACGCATGCGCTCCACTATGGCTACGGAGTCTTCGAAGGTATCCGCGCCTACGACACTCCACGTGGCTCTGCCGTCTTTCGTCTGACCGATCACATCAACCGCTTCTACGAGTCCGCCAAGATTCTCATGCTGGATATCCCGTACGCGCCTTCGGAGCTCATAGAAGCGACCAAACGACTTGTTGAGGTTAACGGACAAGCCTCGTGCTATATCCGGCCTATCGCCTACCTTGGTTATGGGGAGATGGGGCTCAACCCACTCACCGGGTCCACGGACGTCGCGATCGCAAACTGGCCATGGGGTGCCTACCTTGGTGACGAAGGACTGTCAAAAGGAATTCGAGCTAAGATCTCTTCCTTCAAACGCCACGACCCCAACATTATCCCACCCGCTGCAAAGACTACTGGTGGATACATAAACTCGGCGCTTGCCAAAGCAGAGGCGATTAAGGCCGGCTATGACGAGGCGATTATGCTCTCCGGTCAAGGGTTCGTAAGTGAGTGTACGGGCGAGAACATCTTCATAGTCAAAGATAACGTCCTCCTTACCCCTTCGGATGCATCTGGAGCCTTATCGGGAATCACCCGAAAGACTATCGCTCAGGTCGCAAGTGACATGGGTATCGAGACCCGCTACACCCAGTTGCTACGGACAGACCTCTACCTTGCTGATGAGATGTTTATCACCGGTACCGCCGCCGAGGTGGTTCCTGTGAGTTCGGTCGACGATCGAGCAATCGGCAGTGGTGAGCCCGGCAAGATCTCCAAGGAGCTCCAGCGTCGCTACTTCCAAATCGTCACCGGCAATGAGCCCTCCTATGACCATTGGCTCGAATACGTGAAGGACTGACACTCTGCGAACGGTTGACATCTACGATACGACCCTAAGAGATGGGTCTCAGCAAGAGGGGATCTCGCTCACAGTCGAGGATAAGCTTCGCGTCGCCCGCCAGCTCGACAGCTTAGGGGTGCAGTTCATCGAGGGTGGCTGGCCAGGTGCCAATCCAAAGGATGCTGCATTCTTTGCGAGAGCGACCAGTGAACTTAAGCTTCATAGCTCCAGGCTGGTAGCGTTTGGATCCACACGCAGGGCCAACGGAGATGTCGAGAACGACCCGAACCTGCGGGCTCTGGTAGCGAGTGGTGTAGCCGATGTTTGCATCGTAGCAAAGGCCTGGGACTATCACGTAGTCCATGCCCTTCGAACCTCGCTAGAGGAGGCACTGGCGATGGTCCGAGACTCCGTAGCCTTTCTTGTCGGCCACGGGTGCAATGTATTCCTTGACGCTGAGCACTTCTTCGACGGCTTCAAGGGCAACCCGGACTTCGCCATCGCAGTACTCAGTGCTGCAGCAGAGGGCGGAGCATCTACCCTCGTCCTCTGTGACACCAACGGAGGAACTCTCCCGTCAGAGATCCCGTCTATCATCTCCAAGGTCAACGACCAAATTGCACTTCCGTTCGGGGTTCACTTTCACAACGACTCTGGCTGCGCAGTGGCGAACTCGCTCATCGCCGTAGATCTGGGTGCCACCCAAGTCCAAGGGTGCCTCAATGGCTATGGAGAGAGGACCGGCAATGCAAATCTGGTGCCCATCATTGCGGCCCTCTCGCTCAAACAGGCGATCTCCACCATTCCCCCACAGAATCTTCAACTTCTCACCACTACGGCACGCCATATTGCAGAGATCACCAACCTGCCCCTCTCCCCACAGACCCCCTATGTCGGATCCTCAGCCTTCACCCACAAGGCAGGACTGCACGTAAGTGCCATCGCGAGGCGTAGCGACGCCTACGAGCATATCAACCCTGACCTGGTCGGGAACCATAGCCGCTTCGTGGTATCGGAGATGGCTGGACGCCAAACGCTCCTGATAAAGGCTGGTGAACTCGGTCTTGAGCTGACCGATGATGCCACAACATCATTGCTGCAGCGACTCAAGGACCTTGAACACCAGGGGTACCACTTCGAGGTAGCCGATGGATCGCTTGAGCTGCTTATGCGTCATGCGCTTGGTTGGGTGCAGCCGTACTTCGAGGTGGAGTCGTACCGCGTCGCCACCGATGGTTACCATGGTCCAGAGCTCCTAACCGAGGCGACCGTGAAGGTGAGGGTCAACGACAACCGAATTATCGCCACCGCCGAGGGAAACGGACCCGTACACGCGCTAGATCAGGCACTCAGGCAGGCACTCCAGACGACCTACCCATCGCTAAAGACGATGGGGCTCGATGACTACAAGGTCCGGGTGCTCGACACCTCAAGTGGCACCGACGCCGTAGTGAGGGTTCTCATCGACTTCTCCGACTCCGAGACCCAATGGACAACCACCGGAGTCTCGACAAATATCATCGAGGCATCGTTCTCGGCGCTCACCGAGGGCTTTGTGCTCGCACTTGTCAAGACAACATCCAGCGAAGGGAGTGCGCAATGAGCCAACCAGATATGGTCGAGATCAACCAAGGCGAACATGTTCCACGCTACTGGGCCGAACCAGTCAACCCAGTAGAGCTCGCCTTGCATCGACCAGCAGAGCTAACAGGCAGGAAACTAGCGCAAGGTCAGTTGAATGGACGCCCTGGTCCAGATCAAGGTTATGCGCTCTCGCTGTATGAACATCTAGCTGGCACGATCCAAACCATACCTGGTGAACAACTCGC
>DAHZQE010000165.1:0-5396 GCA_027409005.1 Ferrimicrobium sp.
CGAGTGATCCGTTGATCATCTGATACCAGTATGGGCTAAGCCCTCTCTCTGCCTCTTCTCGCACCTCAGCCCGGTCGTTCGTCGATGCGAGGCCGAGAATATCGATCCAGCGAGCCTTGACCGAAGCATACGGCAGACATCGATTAGCAAAACGGAGGCTTACGTATCTCGTCGACCTTAGCCGCTGACTGGCCACAAGATCTGCTGATTGTGTCATCTGGTCGATCAAGAGCTCCTCCAGGACTGTCCGCTCATCTCCTGACAATTCTTGTCGGGACAGCGCACGGAGAACCGTCGAAAGCGACTCTTCGATGCTGACAATAATCAAACTCCCGGAGGTATCACTTGCAAGGGAATCCAGCAGCCACCTCAGTAAATCAAAATTAGGGTGCTGTTCCTCAACCAAAATACTTCTGGGCCCAGCGATCGCCAACAGACCAATGACTTCGTATGCATATCCTCGAGATGTAAGATCCTCGTTTGGTCCCACCTTCGGCCACCCCTGGTTCTCGATGTAGTCCCGCAATCGTAGGATCACACGAGGAGCCACAGCATGCAAATCTTCCGGCGCACCGTATCTAGCTGCGAAATTGACGTATTGGAAGATGGCAGACCGCACCTTAGTTGCTTCTCTCCCGCCGCTGTTACCACTGGCCAGTGTCAGTGACTATTTCATGTAAGGAGTTTGTCAATTCGTCTGCGTACACTCAGCGCGACGCGCGGCCTCCTCGCAATGCTTTAGACTTACCCTGCAATAGTCCCTGACATGAGTACATCGTCACCGCCCATTCCTGAAGCAGCCACTCCGTCGTCCACCAGTCGCATGAGGTTATGTGAGAACGTCGTACTTCGCCTGGATTTGTTCAGAAGACCAAGGATCTTCAGGCGTAGAGGCGCGCGAACTCTGGTGGCATCTTTTTCGCCAAAGTAGAGCCCGAACAATGTCTTCAGCAAATGTTCGTCTTCGAGATCCATCGCTGGTAAGGCACGCTTGAGCATGTCCTCGCCAACGTCGCTGATTGTTGACGCAGCATCTGCGGATGCAAACAATGCGGGCAAGAAGCGCTCCTGGTCGGTGAAGAGACCGGATGCTAGAAGCCGAGCTACAAGCACTTTCGTACGGGTAAGGTTTAGGCCGCCTGTCGATGGGACCCACAAGCTTTCGCGGCCGTGAAGGCCAATGAATTCGTACTCCTCTGCGTTGAGGCCAGGACACGCTGTCGCACCGGCGTTCTGTGGCGTGAACAGGATGAATTTACCGATCCAGTACGCGAGATACGTTGCATCGTCCTGCGTCACCGCCAAGCGGTGGCGGAGATCTAGGTCGTCTTTACTGCCACGGGGCGGCAGCGTAAAAGCATCGAGCAGCCGTAGCAGGAGGTTGAATATCTCCGAACCATGGCTTCCGGTCTTAGCGATGCCACTGATAACAGCAGGTAAAAGTTCCGCTTTCTTGCCCTCTAGTAGCCTTTCGACACCTTGCTTGATGTAGACCAGATCAAAGTGACGAATGAGAGATCCTTCATGGTCCTTGAACTGTTTGATCAGTGCGGCCACAGGAAGCTGAATTGATTGCGGCTTTATCCTGGTGCTGATATGCTGGCATACGGATATGACCTTGTTGCGTACACTGACATGTTCAGACGCCAATTTGAGGAGCAGAGGGGCGAGGTAGGTCGACAAGAGTGATTCCAGCTTGCTGTCGGAGTCTGCCAGAGCTATCCGCATCTCAACCTTTCCGACCAAGGCGAGCTCGCGCTGCTCTGCTGTCTGTGATGGGGCGGCCATCGTACGTGGAGAGGGGAGAACTATGTCGTGGAAGTTATGTCGGGTCCTTGTGATGCCATACCAGAAGGCTCAGGTGCAGTCTTTAATCGACGTGAGAGGGCCCGGTTAATACCGCAGAATAGGTCCGATGTTCTGGACCAAATTGAGGCAGGCGAGTGCTTGCGTTCTTCGAAGATGTTAATCGCCACAGATGCTGTCGCAATCCATCTGTTGCCTCTGGCTGAGGTAATCAAGCGGACAATGTAAGGCTAGCCGCGGACCGCAGCCACATCCGAACCGCATCTAGGCAAGGAGCTTCCGCCTTCCGCAGTATGGAGCGCTGGTGAAGCCAATGCTGAACCGGCCAACTCTTCTTCTAAGTAACATTGGAGAGGTGTAGGCGAGAGCGTTCTTTGAAGACATGCCGTGATGGCTGATCTAGATGCGGGCGTGGAAACGCTCGACACCTTCAGCCTGCTGCTGCCTCTGCCGTATCGCCTCACGACAGTTGTGGTATTGGGAATATGGCTGTGGGGAGTGAATTTGCAGGTATTACACAGGCACGGCATCGTACGCTTCACCAGAAACACACCAAGCAGTATTGACGTCCTCTGACCCATTCTGTCCAGGACACCCCATCCTTGATCCGATATCCCGCACACGGCGATCCTCCCATCCACCTCTCCGTCTATCGCTTTGCGACTGTGCTTTCGGCGCCGCTCGTGATATCTCTGCTGTTCTTCTCGGCCCTGACACACGGTGGACAGCAAGAGCGCGTCGTAGCTTTCCAGCTACTCCCCAACATCACACTCGTTCTGGTCTTCGCTCTCGCATTCATCATTCCTCACAGGTGGCTGTACCCCAGGTCGCTATGGCCAACAGATGGACGGACAAGGCTGCTGCGCACTTTTCGGCGAATAAGCATTGGAGGCCTCGCACGAACGGAAGATGGCAAGTTCGGTGATGTGCTGCTGGCTGATGCCCTCACCTCCTATGCCCGGCCGCTGTCTGAGGTCTACATTGCACTCTCGATGATGTTTACGCGCCGATCGACGACCGGCAAGATTGATCGCTCATCAACGGTCGCAGTGCCAATACTGCTCGCCGTCCCATTCTTGATCCGGTTCCGCCAGTGCCTCCTCGACAACCAGCCTTACAACGCTGCTAAGTATGCCACGGCTTTTCCAGCCATTCTGCTCAGCACCCTTATGCGCCTAAATACTGGATACTTCACTTCTGGCAATTTGTCCGGCCTTTGGATGATTGCCGCACTTACCAATGCGCTTTACTCGTTCTACTGGGATGTTGCAAGGGATTGGGATTTGACCTTGTTCTCGCCACGGCGATCGTCGCAGGACTGCAAGTATCGATGTACGTGTGTCTATTACACTCACTGACATGCCTGGTAGATCCATTCGGCCTACGGCGGACTCGCATCTTCGAGGACGTCAACAAGTATTACGCAATGATTGCCGTTGATCTCGTGTTACGCTTCGCTTGGGCACTGAAACTCTCACCGCACTTGGAGCACTATTATGATATTGAAAGCGGTATCTTCTTGCTGGAAGCTCTAGAGGTCGTTCGTCGCTTCCTATGGGTCTTCTTCCGCGTCGAGACTGAATGGGTACGGACACGGCACTCGTCTGAGATTATGCTTGGCGACCTCGGACCAAAGCTAGACGAAGAATGAACTCAGTCGGGAGGCTACTGCAGCATTTGCGCATCGCTCGCTGGCGCAGCAACCCCGGCCAATCGGAGATTTCAGCCAGAGGGCAACAGATTGGCAATCAGCGACAGAACAAGCTTCAGGTGGCTTCAAGAATACTGGGGACACGAATGAGGAGATGCCCCGTCAACCCGCGCACGTGAGGCGAGTGTGACATCTTGCCGAGGGGCATGGGTTGTCAGAGACATCGCACCAGTCTGATGCGTCTACTCTAGCCGGAGCGTGGTCCAAGCATGTCTTACGCAAGGACGTCTGCTTCGAGTTCTACGTGGGTCCAAAGCACGGTGAGCTCTTCAGTGGAGATTAGACGCGGCCGCGTCGGGCACTGGAAACTGCGTCGCGCCGTCTGGGCGTCGTGAACGATCGCGGCAGCGATGCTGGCGCAGAGCCGTCCGCCGAAAAATCACGTCAGGCAGTAGAGAGGGAACTTCGCGAGGGACCGTGTCGCATGTGCGCGGTCGGCAGCGAGTGCAGTCAGAGGAGAGACGGCTTGTAAGGGAGCGCGAATGGGTTGATATGGCAGGCGTTGCTTACGGCTCTTTCCGCCGCGCTACGCGCTAGATTTAGCAGCCAATCAGAAGCCGCGCTGGCCAGCCGCCGGCTTCCATCTCTAACTCCAACCTCGCCGTGACTTCTCTCATACACACCTTGGAGCGAACCGAGAACGGCCGCGACCGCGATATGAAGCGTCACTCGGTCGCATTAAATGCAGACGGACTCGTTTGCGCCACATATGTCGTATGAGCACACTTGCAATCATACCGCCTGTACTGCGTTGGCAGCAAAAGAGAGCAGTAACGATTGCTTTGACCTCACTTCCCTTCATGACCGATAATCCTATTGTTCACTCTTGGCTTTATTCTCCTTTCTTACAGTCAATAATCGTTTGCAATAACAGAGCGCTGGGCGCTTCTTTACCTTTCTCTTCGCTGCCTGCAGCCTGCTGTGCGAGACACGAATCGAATCAAACGCGCTGGTCGCATCTAATACTCAGAAACGACGTACACGACTCAACTAACCATCGACGCCGCCATCAATATCGGCTCACACAGGACACTAACTCCACCCAGGTCAATGAGCATGTCTTTCACCCCAAACTTCGAGAAGCACGTCAATACCGAGATGCTGCACCATCAGGAAGCAGGCCCGTCTTTTCCAGACATCAAGGGCAAAGGCAAGCAGCCAGAGACGCCGCAGGAGGAGGTCGACATCGATGATGCCGAATACTCAGAGAAGAGAGACCGCCCGCCCCGGTTCTCTACATTGTTCGGTGTTGCGCCGCCACTACCATCACGCCAGATCGAGAGCTGCCCGCAGCCGCAACGCAAATCTGGTATCTGGCTACCAACTCCGCTCTTCATCGTTTTTGCTGTGATTCTGTTGTTCGAAAGTACCATCCTGTTTGCATACTTAGTCATTGGCCTGTACAATACCATGCCCGCTCGGCTGGTACCATCGGGCTGCAACTGCGAGGCCGACAAGCCGGCTATCAACATCGCACCGAACTTCGTACTGCCTCAAGGCCGAATCACCGTCACGGAGACGATCGCTATGATTACCAGCGATAGCAGACTTCCAGAGACCGCAACAAGCTCGACCTCAAAAACGACCCCACTCTCAACCACCTCTACCAGCTCAGCGTCCTCAACGTCTTTCATCAACACCACTTCTAGACTTGCTGGCGTCGCCTCCGATCTTATGGGCATTCTTGGTGGCAATTCGCCAGCCACGACCACCAAGCCAGCTGCCTCTTCGATCGTATACGTAACCGAGACACCTACACGCAGCACAGTCAACAGCATTGTCTTGCTCACAGTCAATCCGGAAGGCTCCACACTTGCACCACGGCCTACAATCACGTCAACATCTTTCGTTGACGGCGCAGCTGCGACTACCATCGGCT
>DAHZQE010000168.1:0-5645 GCA_027409005.1 Ferrimicrobium sp.
TCAGCCATTTCTGGCTGTTAAGGCTCCGGACACTGGGCGTTCGGCTGGATCCATCTGCCTTCAGATCCCACTCTTCCTCCACGGCTTCCTCGCTGACAGCATTGAACGTTCCGTAGCTCTCATGTTGAGTCAAATTGACAGCCGGCATTGTCGTGGTGCCTTGTGTGGCCATCACAGGAGTGATTGCCGTGGTTTCGTCGGGGATGGTTGTGTCATCAGAGCTCCAGGGCGCCATATCCGGATGTGTCTCTTCAAGCAGAATCCACCCAGCGATGATCGAGACGAGCATCAGACCAGTACAGATCAAATTCGGCAGCAGATACGGGAAGGTTCGGAAGAGCTGGTTGTCCAGTGGGCCGCCGGAGAAGTTCTTGGCTGGAGCTGCGAAGTATCCTCCCACGGCTGGTCCGACAATGATGCCGACGGACCAGACGAACGGCATGACAGCGTATGCCGTTGCTGCGAGCGTTAGCATATCAGAAGAATTGAGAATGGGTGAGTGCACACTTACGTTCATGCTTTGGGTTCACAACGAGCTCAGCAACCATCGTCTGGATCACACCTATGTTGCCATTGAGCGCGCCGCCAAGGAAGCGGCCGAACAAAGCCATCCAAAAATTGAAGGAGAAGCCGACGATCAAGAGGGAGGCAATGGTACCGAAGCAACCCATGATCAAAACGGGCTTACGACCTAGCCTGTCCGATAACCCTCCCCAGTACCTACGACATTCGTCAGTGACAGGAAATCATCCGGCAAAACCCTTTGCGACTCACATCCCTGTGAGGCTCTCCGCCAAGGCGAAGGCGGAGATGAGAAGACCGGCGTAGAACGATGCATTCTCTCGAGCGCCGACATGGAAGTCGAGAACGAGTTGCCAGGCATATGGAAAGATCGAAGTGAGTGCAATCGGCTCGGCGACACGGACGAGTGCTGTCACATCGATCAGCGGGTCATCTCCGGATCCGTGAGGAAGAGGACCTTACCAAGGAGTGCAAGCTGAGCGGTAGGGAATTTGTTCGTGTCACGAGGTCGACAGGGAGGAGTCGTCTTTGGCTGTGTAAGTACCATGTTCCGGGGTGCCGATATCTATCTTACGTCGCCCGCTATCCGTCCTAGCACCAGCGCAGCTCGTAATTTTGAAAGATTGACCGCCGGATTGGACTTCTCGTCTTCCGCCAACACTAAACCGGAGCGGCCCGCGCAATATCTTCACTGTCGCCTTGGATGTGTTCACAAACGCCTGCGTGGTCGATGATGCTGTCTGATAACAGCGGGGGTGGAGAGATACGAAGAAGGAGGCGAAGTCGGTGTCGAAGAGCAAGTGTTCGAGCGAAGAGCCAGAACTAGAAAGTGCCGTCGAGAGAATGTGGAGAAGAAGCATGTGATTTGCCGACGCCACAGAGTGACACCTCACGACGACGTGGAGGGCGATCGGCAGCTCTTCCCGCGATTGACACCTCTCTGTGACTATTCGATGTGACCTCACTTTTTCAGGCATCAACATCATCTTCCAACTTCACACACCCCCCCTCCGTCATCATTACAGCCTTGTTCTTGGACCGCACGGATCGGGTACACGACAACTAAATCACGCCCGGATCTGAGAAGACTGCATCGGCGGCCGGCTAGGGACCGCTAAGGCAGGTCTTGCTGCAGGAAGTGCATGATCCGCCTGCAACTAACCACTCTGCCGCGATCCGGACCTTGGCGCAGTTGATCGGCGGAGTGGCGGACGGACGGACGGCGCGAGCTAATACTCTGTCTCATGTTTGGATAGGTGTCACTCACGGTGCAGCATTCCTGACTGGCGGTGCGATGGCCCTTCAGCCCGCCGTCGCGATAGGGTCTGTAGATGGCGTGGCATCTTCGAGTGAGCAGCTGCGCGAACCGAGTATGGACGCTGATGATGAGACTCGCGAGGTTGGCGCTCTTCCTGGATGCTACCTGATCGTGATGCAGAACCGCAGCACCTTCGCGTCCGCGACCAGCTTGACTCGCCGCTGAGCAGCGACCTCCTCCATCGCCGCATGGCAATCGACCTGCAGCTTATCCCTCTTCGCCACAGAAAGAACCAGCTTTTCGAAGCTCGCGTCGTTGTGTCTGTAAACTTCTCCGGCCCTGGTGGCAGGATGCCTCAAGACACCGGGCTCATCTACCGCATTCTGCATGCCGAATATCATGGATCCAGACTTTGGCTTCAACAACCGAAGCGCATGTCGCATCAACTCAGCCTGGTCATCCCATGAGAACAGATGGAAGAACGCAGCCGCATGGATGATGTCGAATGATCGATCCTTTAGGCCTTTAATCCGGCGCTCGAAGAAGTCGCCGGAGACGAGCTTTGCGGCGAAGGTCTCTCGGTCCCGGAACAGATCATAGCCGAGATCCAGAAAGCCTTGCTCCAGTTCTAACCCGGTGAGCCTCTGCGCCGGCGCACCGTCGTACACCAGCTTCCGGAGATCCTGTGCGAGAGAGCAGCCAAGATCGAGCAGCTTGTGGCCACCCTGCACTCGCTTGAGGACTTCGCTGTACTGCGGACTGTCGCTGATGTTGAAGCGGATGAAGCTGTATGATCCTATGCATGGCGCGCGGAAGAGGCTCCAGGCCGTATCGCGCTGCGGTTTGTGTCAGTCCAGGTTACGGGCCAAGACAGGCGAGACGACTGACGATGCGCTTGACATGCCTGACCTGTTCAGCGTCAGGGATTTTGCCATATTGCGAGAGAATTTCTCGCGCCACCTCGCTGAGCTCTGGCTCCCCGCTGATGTAGTATTGCTGAAGAACCCTCGCACCCGAGAACGGGACGACTGTCATTGCCAGATCATCGAAAACATGCCTGCTCGTAGGCAGAGATGAGAGGCAGGTCGAAGGATAGATATCGAAAGACTTCCTCCTGAGAAGAAACAGCTTGAGAACGATCCAAATTTCAACCGGAGCTTCCAATATCTACCCTTCTGTCGACTGCCAATCAACGCGAGACAAGCATCCCACATGTTCATTTTACTTCATTGCCTGCATCGATCCTGCAGGCCCATCCCGCACATCACCTGCCAAAGCAGTTAGGAGCGAGTCCTGTTTTTCCCAATAGAGCGCAGAGTGCTCGGGATGCAGTTGGTTCACATCTTGGCTCGGCGAGAATCTCTCCACCTGCGTGATGCAAGCTTAGAAATCTGGAATGCGCTCCGAGGGGTGTGACAGCGCATTACAGTAGCCGCACTGTAGCTCCTCCGTCGCGTCTTCCGCGCTGCCTGTCCCAATGGCAGACTCCAGCAAGTCGGTGCAGGCGGATGCTCTGCACGTGTATACCTCTCAAGATCATGCGGCAGGTGGCTGAGACGCGAGAATTCGAGGTGCCAACGTCGCGGTGGCGTCATGGTCTGAAGTCCACCCACGGCCCCATGATCAAACGCCCCCCCCCCGTCTCTGGCGTCTCTGGGGCTGGGAGTCCGAGCGGTAGGTCTTTGTTTACTGCTGCCCTGACGGCCAGTCTCCCATGCGGGATCGTCAGTTGGAGGACAGACAGGTCGTGTGTGGATTGATGGCACAGCAGTCTTACCTCCCGACATGAGACAGTCCAGCAGCACAGCATCGCAAGCTTCGGTCACCACGGCCACGGCCAGCAGGCCGCAACACCGCCAACACGGCACGGACAGCTGATCCTGGCAGTCACCTCCCCCGACTCCGACAAGGACGCTATACCCAGCTCGACGACATTGTGACGACGAATGCGGCCAACCCCGTCCCTCAGTAGCAGCTCCCATGGCGGCCGCCACTCCGGCCCCCCCACCCTCCTCTCTCGAAGCCAAACTCGTCGTCCTCGGCTCGCAAGGCGTAGGCAAGACCTCCCTCGTCCACCGCTACGTCAAACAGTCCTTCCTGCCGCCCAACAAAGCGCAATCGACCGTCGGCGCCTCCTTCCTCACCACACGCGTCCACGATCCCGAAACGAGCGCGCTGATTCGACTCCAGATCTGGGATACAGCGGGGCAGGAACGGTTTCGTTCGATTTCGAGGCTGTATTATCGAGGCGCGCACGCGGCGATTCTGTGCTATGATGTCTCCAGCAGGAAGAGTTTTGAGGAGATGGGGGTCTGGTTGCGGGAGTTGAAGAGTAATTGTGACGCGGATTTGGTGCTGCATGTGGTGGGGACAAAGTCCGATGTAGTGGCCCGCGAACCGGGGAGGAGAGAGGTGCCGTTTGAGCGTTGTATAGCTTATGTGGGTGAACAATTGTATCCGGAGATTGTCGCGCCAGCGCAGCAACAGATAGCGGGACAGGGGAGTCCGCAGCAGCAACAAGGCCTGGCGGTGCCGGCTGCGCTGGTGTCGAGTCCGCACAGTAACCGCTCGTCTGGGTTTTGGGGCCAGGAGGCGGTTTGGGATTGCTGCCATGAGATTAGTGCGAAGGACGGGGAGGGCGTCGATGAAGTGTTCCGGGTCATCACGCGGAAGCTGGTCGAGCAGCATCTTGCTCGCGCAGAAAAGCAGAGGCTGATAGAGGAGTCGCTGTCGCGGCACAGGACGCCTGGGCCGGATGGCAGTGCGCAAGGCTACTTTGACCTGCCAAATGGGGGCAATGGGAGTTTTCGGGTCGGGCACGGCGACAAGCGGCGCAGTTGGCTGGGGTTCCCATCCACACCAGGTGCATTGTCGGCTTGGACGGGGGAGGAGACGGAGGCAGATTTCGAACAGGAGTCCAGGAGGAAAGGGCGGTGCTGCTGACATGACGACGATTGCAAGCGCGGCGCTCTTGGTGCTTGGGTGCTGGCTTTGCTGCATTTTGGAAGCGGCTGCGCATGGCTCTCATCGGTGTGATTCGCGTTCGAGCAAGCGGCTCATAGGCGAAAGGCGTACGGAACAGAGCATTGGGTCGCAGTTCGGGCATGGACAGAGCGGTCAGAGATCCATCGACATTGTACACTAGGCTAGGTGCACGAAGAGCAGCATCAGGTAAAGTGAGCATACACTTCCATCGACCCTTCGATACCGCCCTGTCGATTCACGTTCGTGGGGTGCTGGGTTTCCGTAGCTGTACCCATCGCGTTCCACATCCTCGAAGCCGTACCACAGAATGCATTTGGCTGCGATTGGACGACATGGGAAGTCATTTCAACTCGTCTTGACCGGCGCTATCTCAGTCTACCGACCAGCAAGTATACACCACGAAGCCCGCAGACAGCACAACTTCGCTCCCATGCGCCAGGTAATCCGCTTCGAAGAAGCCAGGCATGCATTCGCCACCATTTCCCACCACCGTGTCCACGCTCATCTGTAAGACTTCTGGTACCGCGCGCGGGCACCGGGACCACCGAACTTCTTGGGCTCGCAGCGGCGGTTGTCGGCGACGAGAAGGGTGCGGTCGTAGGCGGTCAGGGCTTGCTTGAGCTGGTTCTTGCTGTGCTCATCGATGTACTTTTGGTAGTATGCGACCTGTCATGGTGTCTTAGTGGGAGTGTACCGGGGCAAGACGGATGGGTGTCGTGATCATACAATGCTCTTGGCGATCGCTTGCCGGATGGCGTATACCTGGGACGTGTGCCCGCCACCACGAACGCGGACCCGGATGTCGACGTCGGCTGCGAGACAGCACGTTAGCATGGACCTCACTCCTTCCACCTCACGCTTTTCCTTCCATGTCACAACC
>DAHZQE010000195.1:0-2528 GCA_027409005.1 Ferrimicrobium sp.
GCCTGGCCCCTTGACCTGAGTAAGGGCAAATCCGTCGTGAGGACTTGGGAAATCCAACTGTACCACGTCGCCAGGTAGGTTCCCGAGGTTGTCCCACCTCGACTTTGGTGTAGTTCGGAAAAAGAGCTGACTTTTTGCTCCAACCAATCCTGTTACGTAGGTCGCTCCGAATTTAGTGATCAGTTTCGTCCCTTGAAGGTTTAAATTTGGCGAGTTCCCCCAGTTGATCGCTACCGCCGAAGCTAGCGTGATACTCGGGAATTTTGTAGCAATCAGTCCCCCTGGGGCCTTGTTTTGAACTATGGGTTTGCCGGTTGGTGTTGCTCCTGGCGAACCACAGCTCGCCAGGAGTGCAATCAGCGGCAAAAGAGCCAACGACGCTATCTGCTTCAGTCGCCTTTGGCCGATTGACCCCATCTTTTTAGCCTAACTGGTGTGCGACGTCTGGCGATGACAGCGCTTGTGTTCTGCGATATCCGTTCGGTAGCAGCTCTACGGCGCATTGAGTGTACTACTCGTGTGCTGGAACTATTGCCATCTGTGGTAGTGGAATCCCTCGCCTAGCGCAAATGACAGAGGTACTCATCCGCACAGAGCCGCTAGAGAGAGGTTTGTAAAATTCAACGAAAGGCATCGCCGCCACCGTTGGGCCACACGACGCTCGGCTCAGTTCGATGACAATCTCGCAGTGTTAACCGACGACGCGATGATTAGATGCGATACTCTTCCAGTTGATCAGCGGGGAATGCTCGAGAAGTCTTGGATCGCGGTGGAGTCTCCAGTTGTGTTGAGTCCGTCTGCAGGACGATTCCAGCCAAAAAGGTAGAGCGCAACGCTGCTTCCCTTGATGGTGGCATCTGCCGGTCTCTCGTCGTGTCCGGCCGAGATCTCGAGGCCGTTGAGTTCGACATACCAAGGCTGCCCTGGGCTTTCTGTAGGGGTCAGTGCGAGCACGTGATGCTCCATGGGATGAGTGCTTCGTGGGCTGCGCGTCGGCAGGAACACGGTGAGCAACTCATCGAGCCCATCAGCAGCTAACGCTGCATCGATACCAAGTTCTTCGGGTGGCGTGGATGAGGGCGAGGCGGCGTCTAGATCAATGAGGTGAATGGCGAGTTCGTGGGCGAGTCGACGGATGTACCAACCGACGATCTGATTCTCTCCAGTCCAGTTCCATGCCGGATCTTCTGGTTCATGGTTTAGGAACGTCGTTCTAAGTTCCCGGTAGCTCAACGAGAGCCACTCTGGTGCCGTCATACCATTAGGAGGTGTCGATGGCATCGCATCTGGATCTGGATCGGCGTTGGTCTCGATTCGAATCCTCATCCGGGAGAGGACGATCGCAAGGTGGTTAATGAGTGCGTTCACATCCCACTCTGGACAGGTTGGTACAGGGTTTGCTCCAGGGAGCTGCACGGCTCGTTGCTCGATGCTGTTCATAAGGGTGTCGATTGTGATAAGTCGGTTGGCGTCCACGGCGGTTCCTTTTCTCTATTCGCACTAGTGCGAAAGTGCGTCGTTTGGTGTCTATTGGTTAATTGACATTGGGTGCGTACTCCCAGGCTAGATGAACCGGGGATAAGGTAGAGACATTACGAAGGAGGGGTTATGGAGGAGTTTGCACGACTATTTGATCTGAGTGGGAAGCGTGCGTTGGTGATCGGAGCCGGAAGTGGGATAGGAGCCGCCTCAGCTAAGGGGTTGGCTGCCTTTGGAGCCGAGGTTTGGTGTGCCGATATCAATGATGAAGCGATTGCGAAAGTCGCGGCCGATATCTCCGGAGCCCGGTCGTTTCACTTTGACGTCGCCGATCCTGGAGCAAGCTCCAATCTGTTGTCGACCTTCGGTATACCTGACATCGTTGTGTCGACGCCTGCCATCAACGTACGTAAACGTATTACCGAGGTCAGTGATGACGAGTTTGACCGAGTGATCGAGATCAATCTCAAGGGCAACTTTCGTGTGATGCGAGATTTCGGGCGTGCGATGGCGGCCAATGGTGGCGGCAGCATTATCGCGTTCTCGAGTATCCGTGCTCAGGTTGTGGAGCCTGGCCAGGCGGTCTATGCGGCGACGAAGGCAGGAGTGCTTCAGATGCTTAAGGTTCTGGCAGCTGAGCTTGGACCCCAAGGAGTGCGAGCCAATGCAATCGCTCCTGGTGTTGTTGAGACTCCGCTGACCGAGCAGATCAAAAGTAATACGAGCTGGTATGAGGCATATCGAGATAAGACCATGCTGGGGAGGTGGGCACAACCATCAGAGATGGTAGGAGCAGTTGTCTTTCTAGCGTCTGCTGCGAGCTCGTACGTCACCGGCTCGTATCTGGTCGTCGACGGTGGTTGGCTCGCAGCCGATGGACGATTTGATCCGCCGGCCTAAAAGCTGCACCTCCTGAGGTCGAGCCTCTATTGCGAGAGGCCTGAGTTTATCAAAGATCGCCGGAAGACCTCGTCCGTGAGGGCGGGGATGGATAGGCGCATACTGAGCTGGATATCTCCACATCAGTCAAAACTGTCAGACCCTCGGCC
>DAHZQE010000217.1:0-6870 GCA_027409005.1 Ferrimicrobium sp.
GTTCAAAACAAAACCCCTGGAAAGCTGCTTGCTACAAAATTCCCGACGATCAAGCTGGCTTCGGCGGTAACGATCAACTGGGGGAACTCGCCGAATTTAAACCTTCAAGGAGCGAAACTGATCACTAGATTCGGAGCGACCTACATAACCGAATTGGTTGGAGCAAAAAGTCAGCTATTTGTCCGAACTACACCCAAGTCGAGCTGGGACAACCTTGGAAACCTACCTGGCGATGTTGTGCAGTTAGATTTTCCAAGTCCTAACGACGGATTCGCCCTTGCCGGGACCAATGGTCCAGGCTCGGTCCTTGACCTGTATTCGACCTCTGACGCTGGTAGGTCATGGAAGCCGGTCACTAGCGCTTCATTCATACAGGTCCATTTTTTCAACTCCCGAGATGGTATTGCCCTATTTGGCGCCTCCTCGAATGCAAATGGAGTCCCCTCTCTGTCGATCTCATCCACCACGGACTCCGGGAAAACCTGGAACTCCGCAAGCTCGCTTCCAGTGGAGAGTTATGGTTACCTGATCCCTCGTTACGTAAGTTTCTCATTTGGATCACCGGACTCTGGTTACTTAGCAATCGGCAGCGAACCTGGTGCCGGATCGCAATCAAAGATCCTCTTTAGGACGGACAATAGGGGGCAGACATGGCGGGAAGTGTCCAAGTCTCCTAGCCAGTACTCTCCATCAGCCCTACCAATGAACGGATATCTTGAACAGATCAGCTTCACTTCGGCCACGACTGGCTACTTGGTAGACGCGCGGGGCCCCCGTGGAGCCCTCTATTTCACCTCTGACGGCGGAGTTCATTGGTCGGCGGTGCAGATCCTCTCCACTAGCGCTTCTCCGTCTACCTCACTGGCTTACTTCCGGTCCACTACCCCCTTTGGGGCCGTTGCCCTCACAAATATTGGATCGCTGTGGAATCAGCTCCGACCTGGGTCGCCATGGGTCGATCTTTATCCTCCTTACTGGGCCGAGAAGCTGTCTATCAATAAAGGAACCCTTGCAGCAGTCTCAAGAGGAGGGCGGGCACTCGAAATACCGGTAGCCTCGGGGGATCCCATGGCAGCTACAAAGACCCCGGCATCCACTTTGCTCGACTTTCAGCTCTTTGATGCGACGAAAATTGCCGTGTCGAACAGAGCTATTTGGACTCAAGTCCGCTCTCAGGCTTGGGAAAGGGCACCTTTGCCAAGGGGAGACCAGGCCCTTTTCGCCGACTTTGCGACGCCGTCCACAGGGATCGTGGCGGCCATTCCAAACCGAAACAGCATTCTCTCTACCACAGACGGTGGCAGACGCTGGGAACGAGTCTCCGTTCCGTTCATGCCTCTTTCACCCGATGTATTGAGCGCCAACGACTGGTGGATGATCGGTGGCACAGTCGGTTCACCCGTCAATAACCCTTACAAGAAAAACGTTCGCGTAATGACTTACTACCTTTACCACACCACAAACGCTGGAAGAAGTTGGACACGATACTCATCAAGCCTTTGGTCGCAGATTTCGCCATATGGAGTCAAATTCTTTGACAGTTCGGTTGGATACTTATGGACGTCAAATCGACTCTTTCTGACCACCGACGGTGGAAGAAACTTCGTGGCTAGGAATCTCCCAAGCTGGCTGAATATCTCGTCAGGACACGGACTCGCCCCTGGTGGAAATGGAAAAGCATGGATCGCCGATGGATCATACCCGTTGTTAGCAACCTCCAACTTCGGTGCGAGCTTCGATGTCGCTTCAAGCAAAAGCTAGTGCTAGTAGACTTCGCGAAGTAGTGGTCGAAAATTACAATCCGCTATGCTGACGCTTTTCTTTACCTGACCAGCGACAAAGGAAGCTAACTATGAATAAGTTCGGAGGATTAAATTGGGTAATCCCGATGGGCAACCCTTTCGGCTATCCGCAGAGATAACTTGCGTCGACTGCTTGGGACGAGCTTTTTTGATGCCCCGATCCTATCCGGATGAACCTCTCGCCGTCGGTGACGTGCTCAGCTATAGGTGCCAAGATTGTGGAGACAGGTGGGACCTCGTCGTCGAGGAGGATGATCTCGATCCAGACTAACAAAAAACATTGAGGCACCGACAGGACGGCTGCAATCCGCTTGTTTGATGAGGTGCCACTGCTGACCAGACAACCAGGACTCAGCTCCCGTTTCGACGCCAACCACTGCTACTTTCGCACAGCTTGCAAGCGGAACACCTATCTCCGCCCTTCGAGTGCCCACCGCGGTAGACCAGAGGAGGAGAGATTGTGACCTCCTCTCCAAAGTGGAGGAGGGAGCCTCCTTGATCGCTCACGTAGTGATCGATAGTTGAAGCTTCACTGAGTCGCCATGCCTGACGTTGGTAGAGCTAGAGTGCAATATCGGTCCGTACACCTCGATCGTATGTCTTGGGGCAGTTGAGATTATATTTTTAGCTGCTTTCTTACCTGGGTCGCACCTACGGTCAGACGAAAGACGGCAGAGGCGAGCTTTGCTCTTGCAATTCTTCTTGTCCGCGCCTCCACGCTCATGGCAAAGCAGGTTCGCGAATGTGGACGTATTCAAGTCGGTCATAAGGGCTAAATCCGAGATCTGCAGAAGAATCGCCGGCGTCGGTGGTCGTCATCACGACCTTACAAACCCAAGAATCGTCTCGTTGAAGCGACACCATCCCTTAAGGATTACAGCCAACGAGGGCGAACTCCTCGGCTCCATAATCTGACCTTATCAACACCGGATCCGTCAGCCATTAAACGTCTCCTAAGATCGGGGCGGCGTCGGGGGAAGGATAAGTAGCACCCAAATGCACACCGATCGCTCGTTGCCGTCAGTTTATAGGCTAAGTTTAGATGCGTTGGGATCGACAAGGAGAGGGGGAGGGGTGGCTCATTCGCTTCGGCACCTGGCACGGTTAGCAGCATTGGTCACTAGTGGGGCGCTCATGCTCGCAGCCTGTGGATCATCGAGCACGTCAACTACATCCTCAACGAACAAGAGTGCTCCGCTTCAGACTCTCACCATCGGTTCGTCGAATGTTTTCCCGCCAACCTTGAACCCAACGGCCAATGCCTCACAAGCTATCGATGAGGTGATCGACTACAACGTGCTCCAACATCTCGTTCAACTTGCGCCCAATGGGTCGATAGTCCCGGTGCTAGCCAGCTCCTATACCGTGAGTGATGCGAACAAGGTCTACACGTTCACGATTCGAAAAGGTGTCAAGTTTTCTAACGGCGATCCTCTTACGCCAGCGGATGTTGTTTTTAGCTTGAAACGCGTATATGCCCCTGGCTCGACGTATCCTTACGGCAAAATTTTTGATGTCTCGTCGGTGAATCAAGTCGGTTCAGACCAGGTTCGAGTGACCTTGACGACCCCAAGCTGGAACTGGCTCTACGACTTGGCCGCCTACTCCAACGGCGTCATCCTCGATCCATCCACCATCTCGACGATGGCAACCGACCCCATCGGCACTGGACCTTTTAAAGTAACTGGCGAAGTCTCTAATTACTCGGTCACCTTGGCAAGGAACTCCCAGTATTGGGGGTACAAACCCCACGTCTCCGGAGTGGTCTTTCGCTACTTCTCCAACGCAAACTCCTTGAATGCCGCCTTGCAAAGCGGTCAGGTCAACATGATTGACAACCTCTCCGCCCCGTCAGATGCGACGCTCTTCAAATCCAACCCCAAGTACAAGGTGGTATCGGGTCTTACTAATGGCAAGGTTCAGATGACCCTGAACAACACCTACGGGCCACTGAGAAACAAGCTCGTGCGCCAGGCCATCCTATTTGCGACTGACCGCAAGGCGATCATGGATGCCGCCTCCGGAGGCTATGGCCTGATCGACGGCACCGATACGGTGCCAGCCGATCCGTACTATCTCAACCTCGCTAACGAGTACTCATACAACGTCAAAACAGCCAGAAAGCTGATGGCAAAAGCAGGGTACGCCAAGGGATTCAACCTCCAACTAGTGCTTCCACCGTACTTTTACGCGAAGCTGGCGGCCCCGCTGATCGTCTCCGAACTTGGAGCCATTGGCATCAAGGTAAGCGTCTCCACTATCGACTTTCCACTATGGATATCGCAGGTATTCGAGGGTGGCAACTTCCAGGCAACCATCATCGATCAGGCGGAGGGTCGTGACGTCTCCAACTATGGAACTACTGGTTACTACTGGCACTACGCCAAGACGCCCGAGGTTGCGAGCGAACTAACTGCCGCCAATGCTGCACCCACCAAGGCACAGTGGATCGCGGGCTATCAGAAGGTCCTCAAGCAGATCACCTCGGATGCAGTCAATGATTGGCTCTATATCGCACCTTTTATCACCGTTATCGACAAGAATATCGTGGGCATTCCTACCACCGCTTACACGGAGTCCTACAACCTCTCCTATGTCGGCATCGGTGGCAGCATCCCAGCATCGGCGCAGCGTCTCGGATATCTCAGCTAACTCGATATTGCCGGTGACATATTGGTGCCAAACTGCGCAGCTGGCATGATGGACGAACCAGCTAAGGAGGAGAGCCGTGCAGATCGCTGAGCTTCCTGTAGTAGGTGATCCCACCCCCCAAGCTAGGGCTAACCGGCACGAACTTCTGCGGTTCCTAATCCGGCGCATCTCCTCACTGTTGATCACCATGTTTCTGGCCTCTGTGCTCATCTTTTGGATTCTCAACATCCTGCCGGGCAAGCCAGCACAGGTGATTCTCGGCACTCAAGCGACTCCAAGCTCGGTAGCAGCTCTGACCGCAAAGCTTGGACTGAACAGGCCGCTCGTTGATCAGTACGTACATTGGATATATGGACTCATCACCCTGCATCTCGGCAACTCCTATATCTCATCACAACCAATAGCTCCCGTGCTCGGGGCTGCCCTGGAGGTCACGGGACCGCTCGTCCTAGGTGGACTCCTAGTTGGGATCATCATCGCCGTTCCTCTTGGAATCGCGAGTGCCGTCCGCCACGCCACAAAGTCAGGAGTCGTGCTATCTGGTCTCGCACAGATCGGTATCGCAGTGCCGAACTTCGTACTAGGAATCCTACTCATTATCGTGTTTGCGGTCGATCTCAAGCTACTGCCAGCGAGTGGGTTCACCACCTGGTCAACGAGCATCACCGGAGCATTGCAATCGCTAATTCTGCCCGCTATCTCCCTCGGAATCGTGGAGGGTGCAATCCTTGCCCGCTACTTTCGCACCTCGGTGGTGGAGGTTCTCGAGGCGGACTACCTCCGCACCGCTCGCGCTAAGGGTCTCCGACCAAATCAAGCTCTCATTCGCCATGGACTTCGCAACGCAAGCATCCCGGTGCTCACCGTCCTTGGTCTAGAGCTTTCGGGCCTCATCATCGGAGCGGTGGTGATCGAAGCTGTCTTCACCCTTCCGGGCCTCGGAAGCCTACTACTCTCTAGCGTGGCGAATCGCGATCTAATCACCGTCCAAGATATCGTGATGCTCGTCGCAACCACCGTACTCGTCGTCAACCTCATCGTCGATATTCTCTACCGGATCATCGACCCCCGCATGGGGCTGCGTTCATGAGCAGTTTCGAGGCAAACGGAGAGGCGGGCGACAACGTGCGGCGGGCGACCCCAGGGCACAAGGTATCACCGCTGCGGCTACTCTTGTCAAGTCCGAGTGCTACGACAGGAGCGATTATTGTGGCTGTCACGATTATTGTGGCGATCGTCTCTATCTGGTGGACACCGTATGGCCCCCTCACTGTTAATACTGGTTCCGAGCTCCTCCGCCCAAGTCTCGCTCATCCACTTGGAACCGATCAATACGGTCGCGACGTGTTATCACGCTTGATGACCGGAACCCAGATTACGTTGCTATCTAGCTTGGGTGCGGTGATCATCGCTCTTCTGATCGGCGTGCCTGCCGGCCTCGTTGCCGCCTTCAAAAGGGGGGCCACCGGAGAGGTGATCATGCGTGGCGTTGATCTCCTCTACTCCTTTCCGGCGTTGCTCGCCGCTATCACTCTGGTCGCTGCGCTTGGTGCCTCCACGCTAACGGCGACTCTCGCCATCGGGATAGCCTCGATCCCGGTCTTTGCGAGAGTCACCCGTTCTACCGCACTCGGAGTTCTCTCGACGGATTATGTCCTGGCTGCGCGGGCCTACGGACGCTCGAACCTTCAGATCGCAAGGCGACATGTACTACCCAACATCATGCCGATATTGGTGGCACAGATTGCCCTTCTGTTATCGGTGACAATCCTGGCGGTTGCTGCACTCTCCTATCTCGGCCTCGGAACCCCTCCACCCGCCCCCACCTGGGGAGGGATGCTAGAGAGTGCCCAAAACTATCTCTATCAAGATCCGCTCTTAGCTCTGTGGCCAGGGATAGCCATTGCCGTGACCGTCTTTGGTCTCAACGCGCTCGGCGATGGTCTCCGCGATCTCCTAGATCCCACGCTAAAGGGTCGCCAATGAGTCTGCTTGAGGTCTCTGACCTCCAGCTCACGATAGGTAACATTGAACTACTGAAAGGCATCAGCTTCTCGATAGAACCCACCGAGCGTCTTGGTCTCATCGGTGAGTCCGGGTCCGGAAAATCATTGACTGCTCTCGCGGTGATGGGTCTGCTGCCACAGCGAGCCCATCTCTCCGGTTCGGTGCGCTTAGCCGACCAGGAACTGACCGACCTCCATGAGCGTAACTACGCTAACTTACGCGGCAATCGGATCGCCATGATCTTCCAAGAACCAATGACGAGCTTGAACCCTCTCATGCGAGTCGGTAAGCAGGTTGGCGAGGTGTTCCGAATTCACCACCACCTCTCTCGCAAGGAGAGCGCTACGCAGGCGATATCCCTGCTTGAACGGGTCGGTTTCGAGCAGCAATTCGGTATCAATTACCTCGC
>DAHZQE010000221.1:0-3417 GCA_027409005.1 Ferrimicrobium sp.
GGAACAGATTCGTCATCATCTCGAAGCCGGTCTTAGGGTAGTACCCGAGCTGGTTCAGGCACTTTATGGTCCCATCGAGAGTCCGATTGTCGCCTGGTCGGCAAAGGCATCGACGCTCGCGACCATTACCTATTTGAGCGAGGAAGGGGATTGGTCGCTCCGTGGCGATCAGGTCGTTCCTGCTTCGCATTAGTCCTGAACCTTGCTGAAGAAGTTTAACAGTGGATCGACTCGTTCATAAAAGGGGTGCGAGATCATCTGGGCATGAAGATCGGGGACGATCGGAGGCAGTAGAGCCGCGCGCTTGCTGAAGGGACGTAACCCACGGAGTAGTGCAGCAGGAAACGGCAGAACCCGCTCGTGAAACTCATCGAGGGCGAGGCTGCCAAGGGTGACAATCTCCAGCGTCGCTAGCCGCGCAATACTCTCGGGAATCGCCTCGGTCAGGAGTTGATGCAGGTCGCGCCCGCGACGTAGCTCGTCTCTGTTTCCGGTGGTGATGATCAGGAGTTCACACGCATCGTTGAAACGACGGAGACTCTCGCGTATCAAGTTGACGAGGGCAAAGGTGGGGACAAGGCCACCAGAGGCGACAAAGACCATCATCTTGCTGTGACGCAGCAAGCTCTCGGCAAGGAGGTCAGCAACCTCAGTCTGATCGGTTGGTTTGGAGGTTGCGATCGCGGCATCTAGCGGCACCACTATGGTGGCGCCGCTCTCGGCCAAACCCTTGAGTAGTGCTTCGATTCGATCGGGCTCCGGCTCTCTGGCGAGGTGGTTGCGATGGAGACGAGGCAGTAGGTGATAACCGCGTGATGGAATTAGCGGCGCGAAGTCGATGATCGATTCAGTCGATACTGAGCTGGTAAAAGCATCAAGCGATGGTGTCTCTAGTGGAAGATCATGGAGGAATCGTTGGAGTCCATGGCGATCGAGTTCCATCAACACGGTGTCTCGGTGCTCAGTGGCGAGTTGAGCCAGGATACAGCTGATTTGAGCGGTGAGGCATGGGTCGGTGCCAAGAACTGGGATCACCCAGCACCCCATTGCCGGTGCCCTAGGTGTTGTGTTGACTGACTGGGTCGGATCCAGTGGAGAGCTACAGTCAGAGACCGATAGGTCGCCGGTAGTGTCATCTATTGCGCTGGAATAAGCAGTGCACTTTGACGAACCGACAGTCAGGGTCTGTGTCAGCTCTGGAGTGTCTAGATGGAGTGCTGGTGCTGTCGATGGCTCTGTATGCGTGGACAACTCGGCTAGAAGTGAGTCGTCATCGCCATCGATGCTCACAGCTCCTCTCCAACCACTCGGTTGTTCTCCTGGGTTAGAGGTACTTGGCGCCGGATGCTGGGACCGTGAGATGCTAGTTGGGGTCTGCGGTCTTTTGGCTAGATTGACCAGCGACGTTGGATCGAGTGCGAGGATTTCGTTTGGCGTGAGGGTGCGCCAGTCCTTGAGCGGTGATGACGAGATAACCAATGCGACTTCGGGGATCTCGGTCAGTTGTTGTGGGTCTTCGAGGCAACGGATTCGAATCTCCTCCGCTTTCGGAGCGAGGTGAGCGAGCGCAGTGGAGGCATCGTAGTCATCAGTGTTCTCGATGATGACTACGAGTGGCTTATGGGACATGAGGAGCTCCGATCGGCGGATAGACCCGAAGAGCGGTATGTCCGGTCACGCCAGTGGCACCGATGAGTGCGATCTTTCCGATCTGTTCAGCCTGGTAAAGAGCGAGGGCTGTCTCGACATGATCGACTCCGACTGTGATTAGGTAAGTGCCATTGCTGCTGGAGAGGGCGGTGACGCGAAGGTCGGTTGCGAGTACTTCAGAGGAGGCGACGCCACTGGCGGCGGTGTAGGTGGCGATGACGTCGATGCGATCGCCTGGTTGTACGAGTCCAGCGGCAACGGTTGAGGTTGACAATGTTAGCGTTACGAGCGGCAGGTGGGCGGCCGGTGCGACGTGGCTGACCATCGATCCCTCAATAATCTCATCCGGAGCTATAGAGCTGGTTGCGATCTGACCGATCAACGAGGTTGGATTGGAGGTGACCGAACTGGCAAGCCAGCTAGGTAGGACGGTCTTACGCAACTCCAGGTCCTGAGGCAGGAGGGCAGCACCTGCGGGAATAGCGATCTTCGCTACTGGCACCCAGCTGGTTGGTGGACTCTGCACCTCATGGACCAAGGAGGCGCCGAGAGTGGCGACAGCGAGGGCCAACATCGTTACGAGACCAACGAAGCGCAACCTTGCTGGCTCGATATGGCGCCTGCTTCGAAGTCGTTTGCGTTTCTCGGACCATTTCTGGTCATCGTGATGTATAGGTGTAGCTATCGATCGCATGGTTCCTCCCTGAGCGTTTGTGTACTGTGGCAGCTAGAAAACCGTGGCGCCTAGCAAACCGAATGGTCGGATGGCTACGGCCAACGGCTCCTCTGCAGGCAGTACGAGTGCATCCTTGCGAGACTGGAGCCTACTGAGTATTCTTATGAGGTGTCAAGTCATCCTCTGATGAACTATGATAAACAGTGGTAGATGGAGGGACTTTGTGGTAGATGGCAGGTGGCTGAGTTCCAAAGATGCGGCTGAACGACTTGGGGTCTCATTGCGTACGCTATACCGGTTGATTGATGAGGGCCAGCTAGTGGGGTACCAGATTGGACGCAATATTCGGTTGCGCCATGAAGATCTCGATGATTACGTGCAAAGAAGTCGTATAACACCTGGTGACCTCAGGCATCTTTATCAGTTCGATGAGATGGATGCCAACCATCAGAACTTGAGTTCTGTCGAGGTAGATACTCAAAGCGTTATTGACTAGTGAGTCAGGATTGTCCAGTCCGGATCGACATGGCCGAGCCATAGGTTGGCGGTGCTTGAGGCCTAAGATTGGCAGCTAATGGCTGTTTGCTGTGCTCGTTTGGTGGTAGGCTAATTAGTAAGATGCATTGTATGAGACAGGGAGCCCTGGACTGACCAGAGCGATATGCGTAAGCCGCAGGGCGGTAGGGAAACCTCCGTGGCTCCTGTAGTACAGGTAGTCCTCAGCAAGTGTAATCAGAAGTTCGAGTGTGTCGGTGTGCCCCGATATGTCGGTAAGACTGCAGACACTCTGACTCGCGAGTCGTTCGAGTTCGGTGGCAAAAGAGACAAGTGCTTCGGCGGGTTCCTTTCGTGCATCCATGAATTGCATGGAGGAGATAGCAGAGGTGTTGATCAGATGGACTCGTTCGTCTTGGGTGACGAGGGTGATTGCATCGGGCGCGTAGCCAACGATCTGCCCGATGAGTCGATTCAGCCCGACGGTCAATCTAATCTGATGTCGGTTACGCAAGAGATCGTCGAAGTGGCTGGTCTCAAGCTTTCGGACCGCCTGATGGTGGCGACGAACCGCCTCCCAAGCGGCTGTCTCGGCG
>DAHZQE010000249.1:0-7855 GCA_027409005.1 Ferrimicrobium sp.
GGCGTAGAGTGTGCGGTAACTGAATACTGAGAGCGAGGAGGGGCAAATCGGCGCTGCGGGGGTCTGCCGTGACAAGTGCTTTAATCTGGCGGACGGTGAGAGCGCTTCTCTGAACCACATCATACACGTTCTTTACATCCCAGTGGTAGCACCCATCCTCCGACTCGTCTCCTCCAAGTTGGGCACGGGTACCTTCCCTTCCAATCTGGGCCGTCTCAGGTCCGCTTCGCTCATCCCCTCTCCCACCTTCGTAATACCCATAACCGGCGGATCCCCTTTCCTCACAAACTCATACGTCCCCGGCAACTTATTGCCCGCCACCCGCATCGCATCCCTCACAACCGCCTCATGCACCTCCCCCTTCAACTCAAAGATGACCCGACTCACCGGCACCCTCGCGCACCAGTAATCAAAACTTCCCTTCCCCTTCCCCATTCGCTGATCATTCCCACTCGTATACACGCCAATATTGGCTGAAACCCTCGAATACAATCGATACTTCATCCCACGCAACTTTTGCCGGATCGTAGCATCAGCTATTTTGAGCTGGGACGCGGAGATGCGCCGGTCGTGGTCTTTGAGCCGGATGCCGTAGTCGCCCCAGACGAGGGTGGTGCCGCGCGTGCTTCCACCGGTGGGGACGCGGGGCCGGCCTTTGCGGGATTTGGAACTCTCGCCAGCTTTGGGGGCGAGCCAGTTGAGCGAGGTAGGGGTGGAGGAGAAGGAGCGGGCGGAGGTGGAGGCGGTGGTCAGGAGGGCTTGGAGGGCGGAGCGGAGGCCTGGGGGCGGGTCAGTGAGGATGGATTTCTTGTGAAGCGGGAGTAAGAGGCATACAGCAGGCCCGCGCGGTGAAGGAGGTGAGAGTGGAGGCGGGAAGGGGCGTCATTTGTTTGGCTGCCATATTTGTATAATGTATGTACGACTTGTAGAAGTGTGATCTGTGCTGGGGCAATGGTGTCGTTGGTGTCGCTGTAAAGCTGCTCGGGGGAGAATGGCCAACTCCGCAATTGATGGATGATTAATCAATTCCATGGTTGATTGAACTTCGCGGAGAAGCCATTAGGCATGCAGGCGCGGGTCGCGTCATACACGCGTGCTCGGGGGCCGATGCGTGACGGCGATACCCCCATCCAATTGCACCTCCCCCACTGCATTCGCCAGCGCCGAGGAGTCATGTTTATGGTCTAGAGCGACCTTATCGCCACCTCATCTCACCGCAATGCCATCCGACATCCGCTCCTTCTTCGGGGGCAAACCCTCCGGCACGCCAGCGGAGCAGCCTCCACCACAAGAGCCCAAGCCCAAAGGCCGCAGTAAACGCAAGGTGATCGACGACGACGACGAGGATGAGGTTGGGGAAGTGAAGTCGAAGAAGGCTTCACCCAAGAAGAAGAAGCCCGAGCCGGAAGCTGCTCTGGAGGAGACGACAGCCGGGGATTACTTTGGCAAGGGCAGCAAGCCCAAACGCAGCGATGCGGGACGACCGAAAGCTGCAGCGAAAGAGACGCCGAAAGCTACGCCGAAGAAGCCGGTGAACGGCAAGAGAGCTGAGACGAACGGCAGCAGGAGCAGTGCGCGGAAGACCAAGACGACCAGCTACGCGGAGATTGACGAGACCGAGTTCCCGGACGATGATCTGGACGACGTCAATGGCGCCAGCGACAACTCCGCCGCGGACTTTAAGAGGGGAAGGCGCGTGGGAGGCGATGACGAGGCAGGCGCGGGGGATGAAGATGATCAGCCGAGCGTGCCGAAGCGGGCGGAGAGGGCGGGCAGGCAGAAGAAGCTCAAGCATCACGAGCAGGATGACTTTGAGCCGGATGGGGATGTGGACATGAAGGACACGAATGATGATGACGACTTTGTGGTACCGGACGACGATGAGGAGATTGTGACGGACAGACCTGCGAAGAAGGCCACGGTGGCGGCGAGTAAGAAACGGAAGTCTGCGGTGTTCGATGATGATGAGGAGGAGCTGGAGCTAGAGGAGGCGAAGCCGGCCAAAAAGCGGGCAGCGCCTGCCAAGAAGCCCGCAGCGAAGAAGGAGGTGCCGCAGGACAGTGCAGCGATGAAGGCCATCTTCGACAGTATACCAACAGTCCAAGCCCCGGAGCCGCCTGCGAAGAAGGATGATGATGGCGAGAAGCCCAAGTTCAAGTTCGGGGGTCAGCATGCCAACTCCGCTGTGCCTGCCGCTGGGCTCGACATGACCGAGCTGCCTCGAGGGGAAGAGAACTGTCTGGCAGGTCTGTCATTCGTCTTCACCGGTCAATTAGAGAGGCTTGGTAGAGACCAAGGTCAGAATCTGGTAAAGCAGTACGGCGGGCGCGTCATGACTGCACCGTCCAAGAAGACCAGCTATGTCGTGCTTGGCGAGGATGCTGGACCAAAGAAGCTCGAGACAATCAAGCAGCACGGCTTGAAGACCATCAATGAAGAAGGACTGTTCGAGCTCATCAAGCGATTGCCAGCCAACGGTGGCGACTCAGCAGCAGCGGAGCAAATGGCAGCCAAGCGCGCAAAAGAAGAAGCCGAAATGCGCAGAGCCGCCGAGGAAATGGACAAGCAAGAGAAACAGCTGCAGGCCGCGCAAAAAGCCAAGGCCAACCCCTCCGGCGCAGGCGACAAAGTCCTCGCGCCACAAGCCAGGGGCAAAGAATCTGCCACCGGGCTCGATACGCGCCTCTGGACTGTTCGCTATGCGCCGACCCGACTCAGCCAGATCTGCGGCAACAAAGCTGCGGTTGAGAAACTGCAACGCTGGCTCCGTGCGTTTCCCAAGAATCAGCGAGCTCAGTTCCGTTTGCCAGGTCCAGATGGCTCGGGGACTTTCCGCGCTGTCATGATCCACGGACCGCCTGGGATCGGCAAGACCACAGCTGCGCATCTTGTGGCGAAGTTGGAGGGGTACGATATTGTCGAGTCCAATGCCTCGGACACCCGCAGCAAGAAGCTAGTCGAAACTGGTCTTAAGGGGGTGTTGAGTACCACGTCGCTTATGGGCTATTTCGCCACTGACACTCACGACGTCGAAGCCAGCAAGAAGAAGCTCGTCCTCATTATGGACGAAGTTGACGGCATGTCTGCTGGTGACAGGGGCGGTGTCGGCGCTTTGGCCGCTGTGTGCAAGAAGTCACAGATCCCGATGATCTTGATTTGCAACGACCGGCGACTACCAAAGATGAAACCTTTCGACTTCGTCACCTACGACCTGCCCTTCCGGCGACCAACCACTGACATGATCCGGAGCCGTATTAGCACTATCGCCTTCCGGGAAGGTCTCAAGATACCGCCAAACGTCATTAACGCGCTCATCGAGGGCAGTGGAGCGGATATCCGACAAGTCGTCAACATGATCTCGACAGCGAAGCTGGATGCTGAGACGATGACTTTTGAAGAAGGCAAGGACATGTCCAAGGCGTGGGAAAAACACATCGTCCTAAAACCCTGGGACATGGTCTCCAAGATCCTCGGCGGTGGCCTCTTCAATCCAGCGAGCAAAAGCTCCCTCAACGACAAACAAGAACTCTACTTCAACGACCACGAATTCGCACCCCTGATGCTGCAAGAAAATTACCTCGGCACCAATCCCGCGCGAACGAACCAATACAATTCCAACCCTAAGCTCAAAGCCCTTGCCCAACTCGACCTCGTCTCAAAGGCAGCAGACTCCATCTCCGACGGCGATCTCGTCGACCGCATGATCCACGGCTCCCAACAACAATGGAGCCTCATGCCCACACACGCCATGTTCTCCTTCGTCCGCCCGGCGTCCTTCGTCTACGGCAGTATGGCCGGACACGGCCCTACGCGGTTTACGGCTTGGCTGGGCAAGAACAGCAATCAAGGGAAGCTGATGAGGATTGTCAAGGAAATTCAGGGACATATGCGGTTGCGGGTGAGCGCGGATAGGTTTGAGGTGCGGCAGACGTACTTGCCGGTGTTGTATGAGAGGTTGATCAAGAGGTTGAAGGAGGAGGGGAAGGAGGCCGTGCCGGAGATCATTGAACTGATGGATTCGTATTACCTTACGAAGGAGGATTGGGAGGGTATCTGGGAGCTGGGAGTCGGGACTGCGGATTGGGAGCGCGCGGAGAACAAGATCGAGAGTCAAGCGAAGGCGGCGTTCACCAGGATGCAAGTCATGGCCTCTCTACCCCACCCATTCATGACCACGACTTACTAACATTTCTTCTAAAACAGCTACAACCAACAATCCCACCCCCTCCCCTTCATCAAAGCCTCGCAAGTCGTGAACCCCAAGCGCGCGCCTGCGAAAGAGAAACCCGATCTCGAGGAAGCCATCGAAGAATCCGAAGACGAAACCATCGAGGCTGCTGATGCGGTCGCTGACGACGAAGACGATCTGGACCTCAGTAAGGATAAGTATGTCAAGCAGCCCAAGAAGAAGGCTGCGGCGAAGGGGAAGGCTGCGGCTAGTGGGGCGAAGGGAAAAGGCAAGAAGAAGGCGGATGAGGATGGGGACGAGGAGATGGAGGAGGAGAAGCCGAAGAAGGGTGCGAAAGGGAAGGGGAGGGCGAAGAAATGAGAGGGCTTTGCTCGGGAAGCTGCGTGGAAGAGTCTTGGGTGGGAGAGAGGTTGGCTGGCGATGAGCTTGAGTGGGCATTCAGCTGGCATTCCAAGCTGGACAGGTGTGTGTATATATGCTATTTGCAGTCTGTATGCTGATTCGACGAAATTGGCATGCCTTTAACGGCATCTGAGTTGAACCACTCTCCAGTATGGACGCAAATTCTGGGGCGCTCGGAGCTCGGACCACCTATCACGTGCTTGATTGAAGACGGAAGGAGCGACCGCTTAACATTCACCCACTAGCGAGCAAACGAGAGTGGCCATACAACAACGCTAGCGGTCTCGCGTGCGACGTCGTTCATTGCCGCTGGTCCGCTCTAGAGGCGGTACGTGGATCTGAAGGACGTTCACGTGAAATCTTTTGCGCCGCGAACGAGCGGTGGCTAGGCCTCCGCGTGATTTTGCCGTCACGAGCGGCAAGGTTGGTCGGGTCTGCTGAGCGGTGGCTAAGCTCGATGGGATGATGACGGCGGTGTCCAAGTGGCGCTAGTGTGATGTCGCGTGCGAGCCCGCAAGCTCTGGCTACTATTCGGGAAGGTACCCTCTCCGCTGCAAATTTGTGCGTACGACCATCAAGCAACACTTCTCTGAGGTCGATCCCTCACTGCTTCCTCATTCGGCTACTCCAACTCATTTGACGCCGGCATGACTTCACAACTTCTCACCACCGGTCCGCCAGCTACACCTCCTGCGCCACGTCCCAGATGTTCCTTCCTGTTGAGATTGCTGGTCTAATATGCTACAACTTTCCCAAGCAGGACATAGCGCCCTGCTTGCGGCGCTAAAGCCAAGGGAGGGTGATCACGTGCAAAGCTCCTCCCAACCGAAATCGGAAGGAATGACCGCAGCTCCCTCCCACCCGCCAGTATTCCCTCAAAACGATGTTAGCCTCACAGCGAAGTATTCTCAACCCCCCCAAGTACACCAACAGCAACGCTAACCCGCTTCAAGCCGTCTTAACAGCCGCAACAATACTCACACGGCTTCTATGGCGGCGAGAGTGGGTGGTGGCTAGGCCCAAACAAGCAATAGCACGGTCGTCCAGATGGAAGGAGGAGCCGTACAGATTCCACTTCCTTGAGGCGGTGACGACAACGACTTGAGGTCTGCGAACGATGGTGAGCGGGAGGCGCTTGCAGATCTTGATGAGAAGGCGGCTCATATTACCGCATACCTAGACTCTGCAAATTGCCAATTTTGACCGTCATATCTTAGTGTCCTCAGCTGCGGACGTCCCTGCCGAACGTCGCAAGTATTCGGAACTCCCTCAGAACGAGCTTCTCCAGTAGTGGAAGAAGAGCTGCAACGACAGGACACTGGTCAGTCTCTACCTCGCCTTCAGCGACGGCAATACCGTGGACTTTGTCGGTACGCTGTGGTATCGTCGCCGGGGCGAGCCTTTATCTGCACTCGACCTTTGAGGTGGCAGCGCCGTCCATGTTGAGCGCCCACCATCTACTAGACGATTTGCAGAGACGTACTTCTGTAAGGCGGCTGATCGCCTGTTCGTGTACGCAGTCTGCCCGCACTATCACGCTCAGGCTGAAGTCGTTCACGAGGCGGACAAGCCCAGATGTCGTAGCACTGAATGAGACCCGGAGACATATGTTCCTTGTAGCAAAGCCTTCTTCGCGGACTACAACCGACGGTTTCCAGAGTAGGCAGTCGATCTCAAAGACGTCCGCGTCAAGCTGGAAGAAACGACCGGATCTGTGAGGATCAGGGACAATGAGGATTCTGACGATGAGCCACAGTCATTCGTGCTGAGAAGGGGGGAGTGTCATTATACATCATCCTCCCTCCTGCAGCAACAAGGTGACCGCTGGAGTGTTGGTTGCAGAGCTCCAGCAACGCAAGGCTAAACGGTAACAAATTGCTCTTCATGGGTCTGGATGGAGGGTTTGGGCAGGGATCATGTCTACTTTTTAAGCAGAAGCCAGTTAGCCGGTCTACTGCGTCCTGAATATGCGAGCTACATTTCTGCTGTCTTCGATAGCTTCTGCAGACAATGTCTCATGCGTTCCCGTTGTCTCGCCGAAGTAGCGGTGAACTTCCGGCCAGAATCTAGTTCAGGTTCATGTCACGTGGTGCGCCGATGTCGGGCCGGGTCGGAATTTCTTCTCAGTGATGATTGTCTGTTCGGCACCTTCCGATGCTGGTGCATCTAAGAGCCTGCTTCTAATATGAATGCCTGCAGTTTTTCCAGCCTAGTGCCGACTAAGTCGCTGATTGTTTTGGGCTGGAGCTGGACCCTGGCGAGGTTCGAGGCGCGCGACCTGACCACGTGCCCTTTTCGCATCACTTTCATCTCAAGTTGACACACCTCGTTCAAAGCAGCTTGAGATGGCCGGTGACTTCGTCAACTTTGCTCTTGGGAGCAGGCCCAATACCGAGAACCGTAGCTGAACCGCTCGCAATCTGCGTCCGGCCAGCATCGTGGATGACCTGAGCACACAGCCCTAAGCTGATAGCTTGCGCTTGGAGCATGAGCATATCCTCTTCGCTCTCAACTTTGACGGCTACCTTCGCCTGTCCCAGCCTCTCCCATTGGCGCAAGATAGGATGGGACGGGTTCGCCCGGAGTAGCGTCTTGTAGCAGGCCAGTGTCGCGTGACCACATTGGGCTGCAATCTTCCCTATCATTTAGTATCAGTGAGATGATTCACTGCTCCCGGAACAGCTTGAGGGCAGCCGCGGAAGCTAGATTCTGCAGCTGTTTGCAGCGCATGGCAGGATTCGTAGTCCACAAGCAGAAATCGCACGCCGCTCCTTCCGTTTGCGATGTGCCACACCTACCTTTTGTCATGCCAAGGTCGGTGCGCACCACAAGAACGAGCTTGCATTCCTCGCGGGAGTCGGCAAAGCTTTTGAGCTCGCCCAGGTCCTGCACGTCCTCGTCTTCGTCTGCTGACCCGTCGTCGCTGAGATCGGACTCCTTATCATCGTCAGCTGCTGTGCTTGGGCCCGCTTTCCCGAACAGGCCGATGGACCTCGCTTGGCCAAGATAGTACCCCGCAAGGCCGGAGACTATAGCGGTCGCGAGCACCACAGAGACTGTAGAGGGCGGGCCGCGATCCTGGACGTTTGCCATATTGGACTTAGATGGGGGCCGGTATAAATTGGATGTGCCGGAGAGATACGGCAAGCAACGCGCAGACGCTGGTCTGATAGAAGGATGGAGCGATGGTCGCAGGACTCGTGTGAAGGAACGTTCGGCACCGGTGACCACGTTTCGCTGCGCCGATTGGGATTTTTTTTCCAA
>DAHZQE010000253.1:0-5402 GCA_027409005.1 Ferrimicrobium sp.
GACGTCTTCTCAAAAAGTACTCAAGCATGACGCTATCGCACCAGAGAAGACGTCGCGGGGTCTTGATCTACGCACGTTGACTGATTGCCACGCCATCGAATCCCATGAGGGTGTAAGGGCGGTGCCAACTCAAAGATGTGCGGGAGGAATCTGCTCTGGGGAGAAGATAGGTTGGACAAAGTGTGGGTGAGCAACGACGCTCCCAGGAGGATGTTGGGTTGGATCTGCAGTATCACGAGTATCTCTGCTGCCTCATCTCTCGTGTTGTCAGTCGTCGTCGTCGTCGTCCTCGGCACCTGGTACATCCATGACCTTCTCACCAGCTTTCTCCAGCACTCTTCTGGAGTACGCTCTCACACCTTTCCAAACGGCGTAGAGCACGGTGACGATGCCGACTACAATCGCCACCCAACTCAGGTTGGCCAGCCGATCGCGCCCCGTCCCTCCAACGCCGCCTCTGCTTCCACCTCCAACGACCACGCCGGTCCCACGCATGTTGAACCAATGCCACGGACTCAGCGTCAGGAGAAACTTCGCAAACCCCAGCAAACCCAAACTCGCCAAACCCTTGACGAAATGCTCCGTCCAACTCGCGTCCTCATCCTCATACACTAGACTGCCCCTCGGCCCACCCGCCGTGTAAATGGTCGTCACCGGATCCAGATACAGATTAATAATCGGATCCGCCACAAACCCAAGCACAAACAACATCACCACAAAGATCGCGACCGTCAACCCGACCTGTGCAGCTGAACTTCCGATCCACTTTCCCCAAGACAGTCTCTGCAGCCTGTACTTATACCTGCACGTCGGACACTGCCAGTAGTTCCTTTTCTGCAGCGGGTCTTGCCGTCGCCAGGCTCCGAGGCATTCCTCGTGGACGTATTTCTGGCTACCTTTGCATTTGCAAGGACGGATGAGGCGGCCGCCGTCGCCGGGTGGAGATTCGTAGGTTACGCGGGCTTCTGGTGGAGGGCGGCGGAGGGAGTCCGGGAGGGGAATGGTGGGTTCGTCGATGGGATGGAAGGTAGGGAGGACGTTTTCGAGGCAGATGCGACAGGTACGGGGCGGGTAGTGGCGGCGTGGGCGGTGCTGCTGTTGGGTGGCATCTTCCGTGTTGCTGCCGTTGGGTTCTGACTTGGTCGTAGGTGTGGGCTCCGGCGTCTGTCCAGTTGCGGAGCGACGTCGGCTGCTTTCAGAGTGGATCTGGGCATCGACGTCGTCCTGAGACCAGCCGCCGGGGATTTCGTCGAAGCTCCAGTCCGCTCCGGATGTGTACGCTGCCATCGTGAGTGGATTCGGAGGATGAGGGAGGCTTGCTGTGACTGTGTGTGCTTCAGCCAACCTCATCTACGGCCACGCAGGGCTCGTGAAGCTCGTGAATTGGTTGCATCTCCATTCATGAGCGAGCACGAGAAAGAATCCTTCTAGAAAGGTACGGTCTTGTCCGATGCACCCAAGAGCTCGGCGGAAGACGCGAAGAGCCAGCTGGACCTTCCGCTTGAGAGATTCTCCGCCGGAGTTCGGAAGTACCTCAAGTCGGCTGAACTTCGGCTGAGTCTTGTCGAGCTTCCGCGTCGCGTTTGCCTGAGCTTCAAGCGTCGAGATGAGCTTCGAGATCCACATCCAGCCTCGCCTTGACATACACAACTCCGTCACCAAAGTCACCACGACTACAACGAAAACACCATATCATCGCGACTGTGATTGCCCGATTGAAGATATTATACAGCGCATACAAGGCCCAAGATGGCCGACAGATACTCCTTCTCCCTCACGACCTTCTCGCCCAGGTATGTCTGCATATTGCCCATTGAAGGTATACACACTGACAGAACCGCAGCGGCAAGCTGGTGCAAATAGGTACACCCTGCCGCCCACACCGACAACACCAACCCACTGACCTCGACCACAGAATATGCCCTCAACGCAGTAAACCAAGGCGTAACCTCTCTCGGCATCAAAGCCGCCAACGGCATCGTCCTCGCCACCGAGAAGAAATCCTCCACCCCCCTCATCGACTCCGCCTCCTCCTCCAAGATCTCCCTCATCACCCCGAACATCGGCATGGTCTACTCCGGCATGGGCCCCGATTACCGCGTGTTAGTCGACAAAGCCCGCAAAGTCTCCCACACGGGCTACAAACGCATCTACAACGAGTACCCGCCCACTCGCATCTTAGTCCAAGACGTCGCGCGTGTGATGCAGGAGGCGACGCAAAGCGGAGGTGTGCGGCCGTATGGAGTCAGCCTGTTGATTGCGGGATACGACGAAGGTATCGAGCCGGAGAGGGAGGAGAAGGAGGGTGAGGGAGGGGAGGAGATGGAGGTGGATGAGGCGAAAAAGAAGGCTAGGGGCAAGACCGGCGGGATTCACAAGGGTGGGCCGAGTCTGTACCAGGTAGACCCTTCCGGGAGTTATTTCCCGTGGAAGGCAACGGCGATTGGCAAGAGTGCGACGAGTGCCAAGACATTCCTGGAGAAGAGGTATACGGAGGGGTTAGAGCTGGAGGATGCGGTGCACATTGCCTTGTTGACGTTGAAGGAGACGATCGAGGGGGAGATGAATGGGGATACCGTGGAGATTGGTACAACCCACCGTTTTCTTGCTGGACTGTGGCGAACGTGCTGACTTTTTCCAGGCATCGTAGGACCCCCCGCTAACGACCTGCTCGGCTACGAAGGCGTAGAAGGCGCACAGGGCCCGCGCTTCCGAAAGCTAAGTCCGTCGGAGATCGAGGACTACCTTACGAACCTATAGTATGATACCACGTAGACCAGCATAGCGGGCGTTCGGCAGCAAGGGCAGACGTCGGTATGTACAGTAGACACGGTACATTCGAGCCTCTGACGTGCAGGTCCGGCGGCGCTCCAGAGCACGGCGCCTCGGGCCTTCGGTTTTGTCAGGCGAGAGGAACGTTCGCAGTGGCAAGTAGCCCAATCTTACCCGGAAGTAAGCAACTCTCGATCACCTGCCTCCAGTCTATGGGTCTATATTCACAACATCAAGGCTTCCACCGCAACAGCGTAAAGCTCATCCGCTCAAACTTGAACTCACCTTCACCCTTCCACTCCGACTCCTTGATCCCCACCTGCTGCTCTTTCTCGGTGTTCACGACATCCCACTTCGACCCACTCACAGTAAAGACCTTGACACCACTTCCACCCGCCTTGACACCCTCCAGCTCAGCCTCCCACGCCCTCTCCTGATGCAAATTCACCACCGCCAAGTTCACCCACCCATCCTCACTCACCGTAGCCGAGACATCCAACCAAGGGCTCTTCACCACCGCCTGCTGCCACACCGGCTGCGTCTCGCCTCCATACGCCCCCGAACTGACATGCGTCGCCACCGTCCAGCCACGCATGTACTTGCAGAACAGCAGCAGCGGCCACCACGTCGTCTGCTTCACCACCCCTTCCTTCGTCGTCATGAGCGGCGAAATGACATTGACGCTCTGCGCGATGTTCGCCATCCCCACGTACTTGCTCTGCCGAACAAACACATTCAGCCATACCGCCACCGCCAGCGCGTCGGATAACGTATACCTCTCCTCCGCGCCTTTGTCGCCCGACGCCCGCGCCGGATCCCAGACATTCCATTCATCGAAGCAAATAGTTTGGCGTGGGACGGTGGGCGGGACTTGGTTCTCGATCCTCGCCAGATCTATCAGACTCGCGCAGATCTCAATCGCGCGCTCGGCGGACTTGGGCGCTACGGCGTTCTTGAGAGGGTGGTCGGAGGCGGTGTAGTGGTGGATACTGTGCATGTCGATCAGGCTCGCGGTCGTCCCTCCGTTCAAGGAAAACGGATCGAATTTGACGCATTCCTTCAGGACGTAGTAGTCCCAGCTCGAGACTCCTGTCTCTCCGCACAGGATGAGAGTGATGGAGGGATCGAGCAACTTGAGCGCTTTGGCCCATTGATACGCTTTCTTGGCGTAGTCTTCTTTGGTCATCTGCTCGACTTGCCACGGACCCCAGCATTCGTTTCCCAGAGCCCAGTATTTGACGTTGTAGGGTTTGTCTCGGCCGTTCTTGCGGCGCAGGTTGGCGTAGTGCGTGTCGAGGTCGGAGTTGCAGTATTCCATCCAGGCGAGTGCTTCTTCGAGGGTGCCAGTGCCGAAGTTCAGGGCGAGGTAGGGCTCCGTGCCGACGATCTCGCACCACTTCATGAACTCGTCTGTGCCGAATTCGTTGCTTTCGACGCCTAGCCAGGCGAGCTCGGGGCGGCGTGGACGCTTGTCTCGTGGACCGACGCCGTCTTGCCAGTGGTAGGTGGCGACGAAATTCCCGCCAGGGTAGCGGACGACGGGGACGTTGAGGTCCTTCATCGCCTCGATCACGTCCTTCCGGAATCCGTGCTCGTCGATGAGGTCTTTCTTGGAGTTGGTCGGATCGTACAGGCCGCCGTAGATGCAGCGGCCCATGTGCTCGGTGAAGCCGCCATAGATATTGTCGTTGATCTTGCTCAGTTTACGGTCAGGATACACGGCTACGCTTGGTGTCTCGCCGTCGGCGAGTTTCGTGAAGGTAGTCATCTGGACACCACCCAAGGCCGTTCGTCGGTGATTCGGGCCGCGTGGACAAGGGTACCGTTGCTCAGACCGTGATTCTCGAGCTGAGTAGGCAGATTCGCACAAGCGGGGTTCGTCTGAGTTGATCGATTAGGAGGTGAGCTTCCCGAATTCGACGTTTGCTGAGTACTCTTGGGATCAATTGATCGGTGCAAGAGCGTAGGCGTGGCTACTCGGGTGGAGGTCAATAGCTCATAGCCTGTCAACGTTGTACGACCGTTCACAACTATGCTTGTCCTTGACCTCGTTGCTGTCTACTGATCCCACTTCAACGGGGTCCTCAAAATGCTTTCAGGCATGGTGATAAGCCATTGACTTGACAAGTGTAGCCTACCGGTAGCTGCCGACGTAGCCCTCTGCCTCCCGGATAAATGCTCCGGTTGCAAGCTCACCAGCTGCACGCCGAGCTCCATGTTCGGCAGTGGAGCGTGCTTGTGGGAAAGGCAGCAGAGGCTGAGCAGTTTGAGTCCGCGATTGTCAGTGGTCAGAACGTAGGGCTGCGGTGTCACTGCGGTATTTTCTGTTCCTGGAGGCTTCCTCTCGTGACCGGAGCGTCGTGACGATGGAAGTCAGGCCAGCCGCTCGGTCATTGGTGGAAGATCTGGCCGCGAGGGCTTGGTCAACGCTCGGGCAGATTTCCCCCGAAAAGCTTCCTGCGCACCTCTCGCACACGCACGGGACTGACATGGTGGCTTCAGTGGGCAGCCGAAGGGCGACATCAACGATCTCCAGGCCTGTCAGGCCGAGCATGAATCGCTGTGAGAGACCGATGTGCTCGGCAAATCCACGAATAGCGTTCAGCGGTTCCTCCGAACAGGTGTCGGCA
>DAHZQE010000256.1:0-7368 GCA_027409005.1 Ferrimicrobium sp.
GAGGAAAGGCCCGCACTTTGAGCTCTTTCCAGACGGAAGGCCTTCCGTCAAAGCCTCGATACAGCCTTCAGCATCTGGAACAACTCTTGTCGTCGTCGTCAATGAGCCACGGCACACGGTAGGAATTACTGCCATGCAACCTCGAATGCGAGCACAGCAGTCCAAATTGTACCCACCGCTTGTAGATGGTTGGATCAGGCCGGCCCTCGAACCCAACGATGTCGACTGACCAGAACGAGAACCCGCAAAGTCCGAGTGACAGACCACCGCGAAGCGATTCAGCCATTGCCTCGAATGTGCTCTCACAGTCGCCACCCCATTGCAGTGGAAAGCGTTGTGTGCCGGCACAAGCTGCTCGCGCAAACAGCACAGCTTCGTCTCTGCCGTAGCGATCCTGCAATGCCTCAAAAACGAGCTTGTTGTACAGCAAGGCATAGTAGTTGTGCATCTTGGATGGATCCAGCGAAGCGTCATGCCACGCCACATCCTACGTGGGTATTCGCTCCCCGGAATCAGTCTTAATGGAGTCCACCCCCATGTCAAACAGCTTCTTCAGACAGTCGACGTACCACTGACATGCATCGGGGTTCGTGAAGTCGACGATCCCCATGCCTGTTTGCCATAAATCCCATTGGAAGACATCTCCGTTCCTCCGCTTGAGTAAATACCCCTTCGCAGCCGCTTCTTCAAAAACGGGCGAAGCTTGCCCAAGATACGAGTTGATCCATACACAGACCTTGTTGACCAGTCCAGCACCCTTGAAGCGGGCGATGGCTGCTTTGGCATCTGGAAATCTGTCCGTGTTGAATTCGAAGTCGCACCATTGAAATGCCTTCATCCAAAATGAATCATAATGGAAAACCTGTATTGGGACGTTGCGGTCTCGCATGCCTTCCAGAAAGCCTCCGACGGTCTGCTCGTCATATTCAGTCGTGAAGCTGGTGCTGAGCCAGAGGCCAAAAGACCAGGCTGGTAATTTGTTCGGGCGGCCAGTGAGTGTAGTGTAGCGATCGAGCACCTCCTTGGGCGTTGGACCGTAGGGGATATACCATTTCAGTCGCTGTCCTTCCACACTCATTTGCACCCTGCAACACCGCTCGCTGCCGACCTCAAGCTCAATCCTCTCCGGCGCATCGACGAAAATTCCGTATCCTCGGTTACATAGCCAGAAAGAAACATTCTTGTAGGCCTGGTCGCTGGACGTACCGTCGTCCGCGTTCCATAAAGAGATGCTCTGGCCCACTTTGTTGAAGGCGCCAAATCGCTCTCCCAAGCCATAAACTTGTTCCCCGACGGACAGCGTTGTCTGCGCAAGGACGTAGTGCTGGAAGGCGCGCATGTCTGCGGTCTGCACCGGACTGCAAGTAGCTGGACTGTAGGCAAAGGCGACACTTCGGTCGAGGAGAGACGTAAGCTTGTGCTTTCCGTCGGTGCTGTGAAAGCTGATGTCGAAGGTATGTGGTTTTGCAGAGACGGTTGCGGCTATACTTCCGGAGGCAAGAGTTGTTCCAGATGCTGAAGGCTGTATCGAGGCTTTGACGGAAGGCCTTCCGTCTGGAAAGAGCTCAAAGTGCGGGCCTTTCCTCTGCGCACCGTGCCAGTGAGTAACTTCGACTGAAAGTATACCATCCATGACTGCCTCCAGATCCTGTTGAGGTTAGTGCTAGTTGAATAGGATCGCCGTCCCCCACATACGACGGTCAGGGTTGGCCGGTTGAGACTGTCTCCGCGTGAACGTTGCTGGCTGGCCGGGCAGAGCAAAGACATAGTCTTGCTGTCCGGCGACTGATTGACGCGATATATGTCTTCGGCATACTCCACTCTCTTGTCCTCTGCCACCAGCCACATGCCTGCCATAGGTCAGCAAACTCACCTTGCGGTCTCAATTTGCTAGAAGACTGGCCATCCCGGAACTTCATGGTTTCGCCCTGCTGTATATGCTGCTGTATATGCTGATGGCTTAGCTGACTCGTTTCAGAATCCCGGAATCGTGGTGCGAAGCACATCGATGCTGAGACAGTTTCCTGGATACCTCTCTAATGCATCCATTGACTTATGCAACCTCACCGCCGGTCAGACTAATCCGGAGGGGTAGACGGAAAAATGCAGCCCGGGTGCTTGCCATTGTAAAGCTACAGCCGGCAGCTCTAAGCTCGCTTCAAAGAGTCCTGGGCATGCATCCGCAGCGAGGGGACGCTCTGGTTGAACCCCACGAGCTGTAGCATCATTCTCTTGTCACAGGTCGAACGTGAGGTCCGCCCACCCTCAGCAGACGCTTCTGGACCCACGAGCAGGCCATGTCGTATCAGTGATGCTGCCGATGCTGCCGGAGCTTGATAGCATGTCCTCGTGTGCGGTGATGCTTTCGCACGCATTGACGCCCAAGCATCCCAGGCGGGTCTTCGGACGCAAATGCAGTTTGTTTCGCGCTAGCTACTTTCGGAACCAAGTGACGTCAATCGAACAACATCAAACCCGTCGAACCTTTCGATGGCCGCATCAGCTGTTAGCCTACGTAAAGCGCAGTACATAGTACGCAAATGTCCAGATTAAAGCCATCGAGTATGGACGGAGGAATTGCTCCGGTCTTAGCAGCAGCATTCGACCTTTGCACATTGCGAAAGGCTGGCTCTGTAACATGCCAGAGCTCCCCGAAGAGCCTCTCAACCGAGAGCCTGCTCTCCACGCCCTCATATCGTCCTTCCTGACTCCAGTCGAAGAAGGCTATGATCGCAACCACGGTATTCAGCCAGATCTTGACGCCAGCACCTACCGTATCAAGGTCAACGGTGAAGTCAGCAAACAGCTCAGCCTCTCCATCTCCGACCTTGAACACAACTTCCCGCAACACGATGTTGTGTGCGCCCTTCAATGCGCCGGTAACCGTCGACATACCATGCGTGTCAAGCTCAAGGGAGTCCAAGGGATCGAGTGGTACGATGGTGCTGTGATGAACTGCAAATGGACAGGAGCGCGGCTCAAGGACGTCTTGAATCACGCTGGAATCTCTTTGTCCGAGCAAGACAAGCACAGCGCTCATGTGGCGTTCTCCTGCTCCACGCAGCCTTGCCAAGAGGATACTTGGTACGGTGCCTCGATTCCGCTCTCTCGGGCGCTCCGCGACGATGCCGATGTGATTCTGGCTCTCAAGATGAACGGCCAGGTGCTAACGAAGAAGCACGGCTATCCCGCCCGCATCATTGCTCCAGGGATCACGGGTGCGAGGAGCGTGAAGTGGGTTGATGAGATTACCGTCCAGCGAGAGGAGAGCCGCAATCATTACATGCAGTATGACTACAAGGTCCTGCCGCCCAAGGCGACCGATTCCGAGAAAGCGAGCGAGCATTGGGGCACTACGCCGCCTGTGCAGGAGATGCCGGTCAACTCTACAATTGCTATCCCCGCCGAGGGGACTTCGGTCGAGCGGGATGCTGACGGCTGTATTACTGTCGCCGGATATGCCACCCCGTCCGGCGATGATGGTCCTGTAACTAAGGTTGAGGTCTCGGGAGACGGGGGGAAGACCTGGACCGAGGCTGAGCTGATCAAGCACGAAGAGGAGGGAAAGTGGTCGTGGAAGCTGTGGCAGTGTAAGCTCAAAGTCGGTGCTGGTAAGAGGACCATCTACAGCCGAGCCACGGATGCTGCTGGCAATACACAGCCAGAGCGGTCGCTGTGGAATCTGCGAGGGGTGTGCTACAACGGCTATGGGGAGGCCGCCGATGTGACAGTGACTTGACTGGCATTACATGTTGAGGGAGTGTCGGGATGGAGAGTCTACGAAGGTTAGCATCTGGACAACATGCTTTTGTACTGCTCCACATTCCTACACCAGTCCAAGAGTTCCGTCGCCATTGATCTTAGCCTGTACACCAAGCCTGGTCTCCTTTCCGCTCACACTCGGTCCACTCACGACGAGCTCTCCCACTGGCCTTGCTCCGCTGACTTCATCGTCACTCGTGTTCGCTAGTCTTACTTCAAGACTGCTCAACGGGGTACCAAAGTGGTCAGCTCCCACTCGATAATCGAACACATTGCTCTGAGCCACAGCGCCCGCAACTCGCGCAGCCGTCAAAGCATAGCAAATGCGTGCGCGAGTGAAGATCCTCAGATCAGACAAGACTGCCGATGACAGAGGCGGTGATCCAGCATTAACACGATATGAAGTCATGATCAAGCGCAGTCTTCCAGGCCTGTTACCGATCGCGCTCCTTGGTGGTGCTAGAAAGCCGAAGAGCGCATCTGATACTGGCATCCGTCCAGCAGAAAGCGTTTGGCTTTGGTTGTACTTGCCGAGTATTTGCGGCATGGAGATCGGATTTTGGGATGTTTTGGCATGCAGAGCCAGTAGGGTCTCGGGAGAGCAGATGACAACCGTAGGACTAACGCCACGAGATGCTGCGGCCAAGTCTACACCCAGTCCAGCGACGGATGTGATGGCCAGGCTGGCATGGCTGTACAGCCCAGCGAAGGTCTGGCACAGCACATATGTATGATGGAAGGAGTCGGCTGGTAGGACAAGATCGGAGCCGGCAAAGCGCTGACGGAGCGGCAATGCAGAGATGGAAGCAGCGATCGCCGAAACCATATTGCCCTGTGTAAATGTGATGACTTCGGGCTTCTGGTTCGGGTCCGCAGCTTGCCAGACAGCCACCAGCTCTGTAGGCGCATCGCCAGATTCATTGGTCGAAAGATCACCGGTAGCACGCCCCTTAGATTCCGACAGAAGATCATGCCAGACACTGATCTCCAGATGGTCTGCCGCGGTATCAGGGACTCCATTCCAGTCCATATGCTGGCTCGTTGCCTCAACTACCCATGTCAGTAGCCGCAGCGCCTTGCATTTGGGAGCGAGATCATCAAGCGGGAGGTTCCCGGCTGCGGCAATGAGGGCATCTGCGCCTGTAGTGTTTATTAAGTCATACACCTTAGGGTGCGGCTGGTTGTACGGTAGCAGTATTGGGGTCGCACCATAGAACGAGCATGCTGCGGCAAAGTCAGTATATTACGGAAGAGCTGAGAGGTCGGGAAACGCACCGAAGATTGTCAGCAAGTATTCGATGCTGTTGGGCAGATAGATGGCGACCTTCTTCGCTCCCGCCTCTTTGATGCGCTGGCCAATGACCACAATCTGCGTGCTCAGCTGCTGGAGATCGTGATCTACGACTTGCTCCTTGCCAAAAACAGTCATGATGGCTCCCTTGGGAACCTCTTTACCATCGTCGCCTGTTCTTCCGCCTCTCAACACTTCCCTCCACACGTCTCGCAGGTCCCCGTTCTTGCCAGGCGCCCATCTCGGCGCATTTGCATCCTTGACCCCGAGTCCAGCCTTCAGCGGAGTACCATATGGTACCTCCGGCGAGCGGTATGCCGCACTCTCGTTCCTGTTCCGGATTGGCGCCGCACTGCTCTGTCTTGCGAGTAGCAGTGGGTGTGTATCCGGCTCCTCCAAGTAGAAGATGGGATAAGCTACAAAGGCGGCAATGGCCACTGCCAGCAGTGTCGTTATGGCGGACCAGTCGGAAAAGAGTGAGGCTAGCTGGGCATCCAGCTGTGCCAAGTAGTCTGCCATGATTGATCTCGAGACTTCTACCGCAATGCCGCCTGAAACCGTTTCCTGCGCAGCTGGCGAGTGAAGCTGACGCGGGGGAGTCGAAAGCTCGGAGTTAGACGGGCGTAAGATGTAAGCCTGAGGCCGCAAGGCTCCGTGCGACGCTCGCGAGGCGCGGTCTCTGGAGTGTATGCGGCGGCGACAGCTTGCAAGCACGTGGCGACCGCCTGGCTTCAACGCTAGACGACCATGGCGCGTTGAGTGCGTCGAGCGAGTACGAGGGCAGACTAACATACTCACGACACAGCAGCAGCGCCCGCCATGGCGACCACGGGAACCCTCGTCCATCGCCTCCCCTCCGCCAACACCATCACCAACACCGTGTCCATCCAGGTCTCCTCAGCCCGGCAGTCCGCTCAGAGCCATGCGCCCTCCAGTCTCAGCCAAGCAGCATCATCAGCAACATCTGCTCTGCCAAAGCTGAATCTCACCCCTCAGAAGGGCAGTCCCGCTTCAACGCCGCAGAAGCAGACAGTCTCGCCTGCAGTATCCACCCCCGGGCAATGGCAGCATCCGCGAATGCAAGAGGTCATACGGCGACAGAATACCACACGGTTTGACTCGCGCAATATGCGCGTAGTCGGACTGAACGCAGTGTTGATGCTTGCAAGTGTGCTGCTCCCTGCATTTGCGGGCACCCTGTATCGCTGTCCTCCTCTTTCCATCTGACTGCTAGCTGACGATGACCAGTGTGCCTCGAGCCCTTATATCCTCCACCCAACCTTACTTCCACTATCTCATCTGGCTTCCACTCGCCAGCGGACTGATCTGGAGCCCAGAGGGCCCCTTCGTAGCCTTGCAACACAGCAGCGTTGTCGCTATAAGCACTGATCACATGCTGAGGGTGAGCGTTGTGTGTATTCCTGATCATCGAGAAAAGGCTCCTCGCTTTCCGGACACCGTCGATCGTCCAATCTGCGTTGAATTGTTTGTGTCGACAATGCTCAGAGTTCACCTGTGCAAACATGAAAAGCTCCACGTCCGTTGGATCACGTTTTAGCTGATTGGTGTAAGCGTCGATGAGGTACTCCATCTCGGACTCGTCGAGGGCAAGGCCAAGGGTTTTGTTCGCAACCTTCAATGCTTCCGTGGGATCAGATGAGCCATGGAGAAGATTCACCCGCTTCAAAGGCGCTGGAGGCAACTGGGCAAACATAGCGTCAAGATCGGGAGGTGAAGTGGCGAAGCTCTCCGTCATACGGTCGTGGAGCGCGTCCGCTTGGATGTCCTGGCCAGGAGAGGAGGAATCGAATTTTGCAGCGAGAACGACGCCTCTCTCGATTCGATGCACGGTCTTCTCCAAACCACAGACAAGTGCAATGCTTGTCGCCTTTGAACTCCATGGCGAGATAGTTCCTGGTCGGGGCGTCACATAGAAGAAAGCGATTCCCTCGTCGTTCTGCGAGGCTCCAGTGACCACCGCCTGAAGCAGCTGCGGGTATAATGGCTCAGTTGCTTGTGGAAAAGATCCATACTCGAGCAGTTGATCCAAAACCGTCACCTGGTCGGAGGTGAGCTCCTGGTAGGATGCCACGTAGTGAACCCATATGGCCTGCAAATCTTGCGCCCCAATGGCGGCCGCAAGGCGTTTGAGGCGAAAGTCAGAGTAGGCAGCCGAGCCAGGAAAGGCCCGGTACACGTATTGAGAGGTCTCCATGATCATCGAAAAGGGCAGCCGCGAGCTGCAAAGCCTTTCAGTCGTGCATGTTGATTGATCGATCTCAAATTTGAAGTGAAAATGAGGTTCATATGCAAGG
>DAHZQE010000262.1:0-4142 GCA_027409005.1 Ferrimicrobium sp.
ACAGCAGGTTGCGGGACGCTAATGCCGGCCAGTCGCTACCCCACCAGCTGGGAGTCCGACACGATCCTCTCAGACGGGCGAACCGTGCACCTGCGGCCGATTCGTCCAGACGACGCAGCAGGCATCACCGAACTACACGCAAGGTTGTCACCCGCTACCGTGTACTACCGTTTCTTCACCCCCATGCCACAGTTGAGTGAATCCATGCTCAATCGATTTGTAAATGTCGACTACCAGGACCGTATGGCGTTCGTCGCCGACTATCGGGGTAGCTTGATCGCGGTCGCCCGCTACGATCGGATTCCGGGAAACCCTGTTGCGGAGGTAGCCTTCCTGGTCGACGACGCACACCAGGGGAGGGGTCTGGGGTCGATCATGCTTGAACAGCTGGCCGCATTCGCCAAGACCAACGGCATCACCCGCTTTGTCGCTGACACCCTTGCAGACAATACCCGAATGCTCAAAGTATTCCGTGATGCGGGCTATCAACTCATACGACACACAGAGGAGGGTGTGGTTCAGGTTCGCTTCGATCTCACCCCTACCCAGCAATCGCGAGACATGATGGCAGCTCGTGAACATCGAGCAACCGCCCGCTCGATAGAGGCGATCCTGCGTCCAAACTCACTAGCCCTGGTCGGCGCGAGTAGAGTCCCCGGCAGCGTCGGCGATCTAGTCTTTGCCAACCTACTCGAGGGCAGCTTCTCTGGAACCATCTATCCGGTCAACAGCGAGGCTGTCTCCATCCGTGGCGTGCGCTGCTACCCAACTTTGGAGGCATTACCCGAACCGGTTGATCTAGTGATCATCGCAGTCAACGCAAAGGACGTGCTGCATGTCATCGAGGATGCTGTGGCCATAAAGGCCAAAGGCATCGTTATCATATCGGCAGGCTTCTCAGACACGTCACGCGATGGCGCGGCTGTAGAACGTCAACTAGTTGCACTCGCTCGACGCAATGGCATCCGCGTCGTCGGCCCTAACTCCATGGGCATCGCCACCCCGGCACTTGGCCTCCAAGCCACTCTTGCTCCCGTCACCATCCAACAGGGAGGAGCCGGGGTTCATGCGCAATCTGGGCCACTCTCACTCGCAATCCTCGCCGAGATCCAGCGGGCCGAGATTGGTGTATCTGGCTTTGTAAGCTCTGGCAACAAGGCTGACATCTCGGGCAACGACCTACTCGCATTTTGGGAGGACGATCCCATGACCGACATAGTCCTCCTATACATGGAGGGCTTTGGCAATCCTCGCAGCTTTGCAAGAATCGCACGTAGGGTCTCACTCGCCAAGCCTGTACTGGCGGTAAAATCTCGTAGGCGCAGAGATGCTCCGGCATCATTGGCCTTCGGAGAGCTGGACTATGACGGGGCCGTCGAAGCGCTCATGCGCCAGACGGGGGTGATCCGGTTAGACACGCTTGAACAGCTGATTCAGCTGACACGGGCGTTCCTTGATCAACCGTTACCTAATGGCAACCGAGTAGCCATCCTGACCAACACCGGCGGCACCGGGCCACTGGTCGCCGATGCACTGACACCAGCAGGGCTGGAGCTCGCCACCCTTACCAGTTCCAAAGCAATCGTAGGTGCCGACAACCCGATCGAGTTAGATCCCTCTGCAACGCCAGCACAATGGGGCGAGCGGCTGGCTGCGCTTCTGGCCGACGAAGCCGTCGACGCCGCCATCGTCTGCTACATTCCCACAGTGGTAGGTTCGACGAGTGATCCGCGAACGCTTGCACCTCCAACTGAGCGCGGTCTGAGTGGCTATCCAAACCCAGCGATAAATTCTGCAGCTCATGTAGCTGAAGCCATCGCCAATGCCGCGTCCAACCAAAACATCAAACCGGTGCTCGCGAACTTTCTGGCGCTACCAGGTGTCCCAGCGGCACTCTCTAGCCACGGTCAGAAGATACCCTCGTATTCATTTCCGGAGAGCGCCGCAATCGCCCTCGGACGAATGGCCGAATACGCGCGATGGAGGAGCCGACCAAGCGGCGAGTCGCTCAAAACCGAGCCAATAGCGATGCCAAACGATCTCACCGCCATCATTGAGTCAGGACAACGGATGGTGGAGGGCCGGCAGGCCCGCGACATCGCCATCGCGCTTGGGCTCCCAATGACGGCACCGAGCGGTGCCCGAAGGGAGGAGCTCGAGGGCCGAAGTGTGTTGCTGCGCATTGAGCTCATCCACGACAGCCGTTATGGACCCTTCTTGCGCGGCAGTCTGTCTGGTGTTGCATTCGATCTCTTTGGGGCGACATCACTACGAGCGCTACCGCAGACAAATCAGGATGTCGATGAGTTCATCGCTTCGATTCCGGGGATCACCATCACCGACGGTTACCAAAAGCTTCCGGTTATAGATCGCACTCCACTGATCGCACTCACCAAGACACTCGTCGGCATTGCAGACCAGTTATATACGATCAATGCGATGCTGCTCGATCCCATCTCGCTAACTACAAAGGGGCTCTATCTGCGCGGAGTTCGTCTGCTGTTGCGTGATTCACCGCTTGAGCCACAGATGGTGACCAGGAGTCTCCGTGCCCCTGGTTCAATTCATTAGCATGAAAACTACTAAAAACCAACGCTGCTACCTCTATGAACAGCTAACGCATTGCATCACGCTACTCAAAACGCCTACAGCTCGGCGCGTGGGAATAGATCCAGTCGACAATCAAATCTGTAGGACCATCATGCCTCCGCCTCGACTGGCTCATGCTGACGCCTAAATCGCACGATAATAGTCACACGCAACTCCAATCTGCGATAGACACATGGCGTCACTAGCGGTTTCCAACCCGCAGCAGGATATCATTTTGCGCAACACTCGACGGTGGCATCCTCCCCAGCCTTACGGACTGGTACTTCCTGAGTAATTTACGCGGCTTATGGTGGTTAACGCTTCACTGGGTCGTCGTGCGGTGTCCTGCAAGACATAGCGTACGGTGTCCTGCCGAAATTGTACGAGGTGCGCATTGACTCAATATCCAAAACGCGTTAGCTTTCGGCCGGCTAAGGACTCTCGTTCATCTACTCTCCAGTTGGTCGGTTTATAGATGCGTATTCTCGCTACAATTACCACCTGTTTTCGCTGAAGTTCGTCGGCCACTAGATAGCGCGAGCAGGACTGCCTGAGATGCGCACTAAATTCAAGACATAGCGAACATCGGCGCAGTGACCTAAGAGAGCAGGAAGTTCCGTCTCTTCGGGATACATGCGCTCACGGATACCCATGTTTATCCTATCGATAGGGTGTCTCCGGCGCTATTAGCCCTGGAATGAAACCTGGGTCACTCGACCCCAGCCTTAGACTGGGTTTGCATTCTCGTTTGATCAAGGTAACCCGTAGTTTGTGTCTACGACTCGCAGCAGCAGGTCGGTCGGAGGACTCCAAATCAGTTCAATTAACTCTGGCGGAAGTCCGCCACCAGAGTAGAACAGGCTACTTGGCCAACAACTCCTCGATGGCTCCCACAAGCTCTGAATCCTCTGGCGTAACCATTGGTCGGAAACGACGGATCACTGATCCATCGCGAGAGACTACAAACTTCTCGAAGTTCCACTGAATATCGCCGGCAGCGTTCTCCCCGTCCTCAACACCAGTCAGAATCTGATAAAGAGGATGACGATTCTCGCCATTCACCTCAATTTTGGCGAACATTGGAAAGTCAACTCCGTAGGTAGTAGAGCAAAAGGTCGCTATCTCCTCTGACGATCCCGGCTCCTGCTCACCGAACTGATTGCAGGGAAAACCCAAAACCGTAAAACCTTGATCTTGATACTTATGGTGCAGTGAAACAAGACCTTCGTATTGTGGCGTCAGACCGCACTGAGAAGCGACATTGACCACCAACAGAACGTCACCCCTGCGATCACCAAGCGACTCCTTCGAGCCATCCAAGCGCTCCATCTCTAACTCGTACGGAAACAAGACAACCTCCCTTATCGGCTACCAAACACAACCCGACGACGACCCACATTAATCCCGGCAATCGCGGAAACATCAAACCTTGCTCCCGAGACATCCAGTATTGACTATTCAGCTACGGTGGCGCAGTCAAGCACAGACGGAACTCGCCTCTAAACCGGCGTTGCCCTGATAAACAGCAAATTCCAGCCGATGGCTGGCATGGT
>DAHZQE010000012.1:0-3375 GCA_027409005.1 Ferrimicrobium sp.
CAATACCAATGATCTCGATGGGTCCGTCGCTCTGCCGAACCTGCTCTTCGTATGCCCTGATAACTGAGCTATTGTAGCCGCCACACAATCCTCTATCAGAGGTTACCAATACCAAAACGGTCACCCCAGCCTGTACCTGAGTCAGCGGCGGGCGATAACTCGGGAGCGTAACCAGCAACTCTCGCGTCACCTCGGAGACCTCCCGAAAATAGGTCCTGGCCCCACCGATACGTCCAACCGCCTTAACGATACGCGACGCCGCGATAAGTTCCATGGCCTTCGTGATCTTCTTGGTCGAGTTCACACTCCTAATACGCCCGCGTAGCGCGCGCTCTTTACCACCCGGCACGAGAAACTAGCCCTGTCCAGAGGTGGCGAACCCACCAGCGAACGTATCGATTGCATCCTTGAGCGCCTGCTTGTCGGGCATCTTGCCGTTAGTCGTGATCTCATCCATCAACTCAGGATGACGCGCCTTCAGAAAGCCGATCATCTCTACCAAAAACTTAGTCACATCAGCAACAGGCAGTTCATCAAGCAGTCCATTAGTGCCGGCAAAAATACTAACTACCTGCTCAGCCACTGAAAGTGGTGCACCCTGGTCTTGCTTTAGCAACTCGGTAAGACGATAACCACGATCGAGCTGTGCCTGAGCATACTTATCTAGCTCAGAGCCAAAGGTAGCAAAAGCCTCGAGTTCGCGAAACTGGGCTAAGTCGAGCCGAAGACTACCGGACACCTCCTTCATCGCCTTGACCTGTGCGGCACCGCCAACACGCGATACAGAGGTCCCGACGTTGATGGCAGGACGGATACCGGAGTTGAACAGATCCGAATCAAGGAACACCTGACCATCGGTGATCGAGATCACGTTGGTGGGGATGTAGGCCGAGATATCACCAGCCTTGGTCTCGATGATTGGAAGCGCAGTTAGCGACCCTCCACCCAAGGCATCACCCAACTTCGCAGCACGCTCTAGAAGGCGAGAGTGGAGATAGAAGATGTCGCCCGGGTAGGCTTCGCGTCCCGGCGGACGGCGAAGAAGGAGTGAGAGCTGTCGGTAGGCATCGGCTTGCTTTGAGAGGTCATCGTAGACAATCAGAGCATGCTCGCCGTTCTCCATCCAGTGCTGACCCATCGCACACCCCGCGTACGGGGCAAGATACTTGAACGGTGCAGCCTCTGACGCCGCTGCTGCGACGATCACCGTGTACTCAAGCGCACCATGATCGCGCAAGGTGTCGACCACAGCAGCGATGGAGGTACCCTTCTGCCCAATGGCTACATAGATACACTTGACCCCTTGGCCGCGCTGATTTATGATGGTGTCTAGCGCTACCGTAGTCTTGCCAGTCTTGCGGTCACCGATGATAAGTTCACGCTGTCCTCGCCCGATAGGGGTCATGGCGTCAATCGCCTTGATGCCCGTTTGCAGCGGTTCGCCTACCGGCTTGCGCTGGACGATACCTGGTGCTTGAACCTCAAGCCGACGTTGGATATCGGATTCAATTGGTCCAAGACCATCAATTGGGCGACCGAGTGGGTCAACCACCCGTCCGAGAAGACCGTCACCAACTGGAACAGAGAGAATTTCGCCAGTCGACTTCACCAACTGTCCCTCAGAGATGCCAGATTCATCTCCTAGGACAACGACACCAATGGTGTCCTCCTCCAGGTTGAGGGCCAAGCCAACCGTGCCGTTCGCAAAGCGCAACACCTCGTTAACCGCCACGGAAGGGAGTCCCGAGACTGAGGCGATACCATCACCAAACTCGAGCACACGACCCACCTCTTCACCAGAGGTCGTCGTTGCGTATTCATGCAGCCGCCGCTGAATTACGTCAGCGATCTCTGACTTGTCAATTTTTAGCTCTACCGCCATCGTCTCTCCTTGTTATCGCCCCGCAAGTAGCTGCTGGGCCCTCTGTAGTTCTCGGGCAACGCTCACGTCATACACGCGATCGCCAACCACCGCGACCATTCCGCCTATCAACGACGAGTCAACCCTCCACTCGACGATCAACTCCCTATGGGTTCGCCGTTCAAGCGTCGAAGCGATCCTGGAACGATAGACATCACTCGTCTCTCGAGCCATCGTGACCCTGGCAACCTCGCTCTCGACGAGTACCGAGCAATCAGCCACAATCCGCTCCAGAGACTCCGCGAGCGATCGGGGATTCGTCGTCGCAACCACCGCCCGAATCACCAAGACCGCCGAACTCGAGAGTCGGCTGGAAAAGAGATCCTCAACGATGTTCACTCGTTGCACCTCGCTACCACCAAGCCCAGAAAGGGCTCGGCGCAATCCAACGTCATCTGCCAGTAGTTGCAGGACGCTCAACAACTCATCCATCAGCTGCAAACGAGCATCGCGATCGAGCTCGATCATTATCGCCTGTGCGTAACCTCGCGAACGTGCCCCAGTCGCCGTCTCTATCCCGTCACCCAACAGATAGGAACTCTGAAGAACCTGATCAAGCGCTGCCAAGACCTCTGGGATGTCACCTGCAAACTCAGTCTCGATCACATACCCCACCAAGGCGACGATACGCGCATCTACGCGCTCCACCAGGAGCTCGTCGAGCACTGAGCGTCGAACCTCGGGTCGCAACCCACGGTCGATGAGCAGATCAGTGAGTTCAACCGACTCCTCCACCAGCGATACTACTGACGCCAGTTCTTCTCTCGCGTGCGCCAAATCGCCATCTTTGGCCAGTAGGTCTCGAATGGCTATGGCGAATCCACGGGTTCGCTCTCTCATGTCTACTCCGAATCCGCCTCCGCGAGGAACGACTCCACGAGCGGGTCCACCTCACTCGATGCAAGTTCATGTGCGAGAATACGAGTCGATAGCTCGATTGCCATCCCTGCCAACTCACCCCGGAGTTCGAGGACGAGCCGCGAGCGCTCCGCCGCAATCTGCAGCTGAGCCTGTTCGCGAACCAGTTGCGCCTCTCGCTGGGCCTCTGCCACCGCCTCTTGTCGCAGGGCCTCACCGGTTGCTCGCGCATCCTCGATGATTCGCTGACCCTCTTCTCGAGCACGGCTCAACTCCGCCCGTCGCTCCTCCGCAATACGCTCTGCATCGCGGCGAGCTGCCTCAGCCGCCTCAAGGTCATCGCGGATCTTATCGCTACGTTTTGCCATCATGGAGGCAACTGGCGGGAAGGCAAACTTAACCAACACAGCCAACAGAATGACAAACGAGATTACTGACCAAATTACCTCACCCGTAGAGGGCAAAATAGGGTTCGGTGACTGCGTGACTACTCCGAAAAGCACGAGGCTATTCCTTAACCGGTGTACTTCAAGAGGACAAAGACCACGAAGCCGATCAAGGCGAGTGCCTCAGCGAGCGCGAAACCCAAGAAGGCG
>DAHZQE010000089.1:0-25759 GCA_027409005.1 Ferrimicrobium sp.
TTGGCCAAGTGGAAGCGTAACCTCCAGAGGTGATGGCGGCAAGAATCTCATCGCCTGAACCGTCGTTCAATTAGAAAGTTCCACCGACAAGCTGTGCAGACCTCAACGATACACACGCTCAGATCGGTCACCTCGAGCATCGAAGAGTCATTCAGGAGTCCTCCGACCACTTGACCGCTTGCCGGCAAACCCTTACCGAATCCATAGGCTACGTGGCGCAACGCAGCCTCGTCACAAACTGGACACGCGTCACGTAAAGCTATCCCGAAGCTGGTCGCCGCATCTAGCAACCGCCGGTCAGCATCACAAACATCGACTGGCGTGAGATTTCCTCGCCGCAGGTCGCCAAGGACTCGAGCACGCAAGAGGCGCAGGTCCAATGCCGGACCATCAAAGCTCGAGTGTCGAGACCGACGCGGGTCTGCTTCTCCCATGCGTCCACCATACCTTGACGAATCGAACTCTAGTCATCTGAGCCACGACAACCACTTACGTTTTGGTCTATCTAGGCAGCGACATGGACTTAGCCAACATCGAAAAACCAAAATATACCTCCAAACTTCCATCTTTGGAGTGCAATGGCCACTACCGTCAACTAGGCGCTAGCCTGGTGTCCCACATGCACGTATCTCTATCTCGACGAAGGCGACGTACTCTGCCAGCTACACTGGCGCTTGGATGCGTGCTTATCTCAGTTGTGATGGTGAATGCTAGGCTGCGCTCCCCGTTGCCAACGCTCAGGGTCAGCTCACACACCCCAGCGACAATAGTCGCTCGTGGTTCCCTACCTCGATTGCCCTGGCCCGCCCAAGGTGAAGCTGCCGTCGCCATCCCCTCAATCTCCACGGCTGCAGTTGCATCAACCCTCAAACAACGTGCGGTACCAATTGCCAGTCTCGCCAAACTGATGACCGCCTATCTCGTCTTGAAACACCTCCCTCTCGTCATCGGTTCACAAGGGCCGGTCATTACCATCTCGGCAGCGGATGAACAGCAGTACTATAACGATGTGGCCCAGGACCAGTCGTCGGTACAGGTCACCGCAGGCGAGCATCTGACCGAGTATCAGCTGCTTCAAGCGCTCCTCACCCGCTCTGCAAACAACGTTGCACAGCTGCTCGCCACCTGGGTAGCGGGTTCCGAGGCTGCGTTCGTAAGCCAAATGAACCAAACTGCAACTCGGATCGGTCTCACGGATACTCACTTCGCCGATGCCAGCGGTTTTAGCTCAGCGACCAAAGCCACCGCCAAGGCGATCGCGACGATTGCGGCGATTGACATGCGTAACCCAGTGTTTGATCGGATCGTTAATGAGCACACGGTGACCCTTCCGTTGGTGGGTACCCTCCCCAACATCGTTGCTCGGATTGGGACCGCCAATGTCGTCGGGATCAAATCGGGCTACACGATATGGTCTGGAGGGTGCGCCGCCATTGCAACCCAAGAACCTACCAAGGTCGGCAAGATCGAGGCCGTCGCCGTCGTTCTTGACCAACAAGGACCCGCATCGCTCCACCATGCTGCCAGTATCGCCGAGCGTCTCGCCAACGAAGCAAGCTTAGGAGTGATTCGAGCCACAGTAGCAAGGTCACATCAGTCGATCGGGTCTCTAAAGGTCCCGTGGGCGACAAGCACGCAGCCAGCAAGCAACCTGATACTGAGCCATGCACTTACCGCGAACCTATGGCCAGGGCAGAAGGTCACCTACAAACTCCATCTAATAGCTGCAAGCGCCTTGATTGGCACCGCACCGGGAACCGTCGCAGGGTATCTCCAGGTCCAATGGCCTCTGCATAACGAGAGAATCAGCGTGGTCACCACCGAGCGCATCCAAGCGCCAAGTGACTGGTGGCGGCTCGTACACGCATAGGCGTGCACGGCCGCAGTCAACATTTCAGGTCTCAGAACTTCTGCACCACGGAGAGTAAACGTTGATGTCTGGTGCTGATGAGTGGATGCGGCCTTCTCACTTACGAAGTGGACCTGGTACAAGCGGACGTCGGGGTGGATTCGCTGGCCATCAGAATATCGTTCCAAGTGCGGTGCATCGCCTCGCTTGGCATGCCTACGTATTAACAGACACTTCAACTGGACATATGATACCGGAAGTGGCTCTATGGACGAAGAAGATCCAACATTGCAGCAACAACCTTTGGATCAAACTCCGTTCCTGCGTGATCCTCTACGTAGCCGAGCGCCGCGTCTGGAGTGTATTTCCAATTCCGATAGGCCCGGGTGTTGGTCAATGCGTCATACACATCCGCAACGGCGAGTACTCGTCCGAGCATGGGTATCTCCTCGCCGGCAAGACCGTCCGGGTAGCCCGTCCCATCCCAGCGCTCATGATGGGACCCGATGCCTACCGCAACAGGGGCAAGGTCTGGCGAGATGCCTAATAATATCTCGGCCCCTATCCGGGAGTGACACTCCATTTCGATTCGTTCATCTGCGGTAAGCGAGCCAGTCTTGTGCAGGACTGCGAGCCTAATCGCCAGCTTGCCAAGATCATGAACGATGCCTGCCTGTACGATGAGCGTGCGGTCAAGACGATCGAGATCGAGCTGGATGGCGAGCCGTTCGGCTAGGGTGCCAGTCCGCACAGAGTGGTTTGCGGTCGCCTCGTCGTAGTGGCATAGAGCCCGATTCAGTGCTTCAACAATGGAACTTCGATAGGATTCGCCCTCATCCAGCTCGCTATAGTTCATCGCCCAGAATTCCCGCACCGTGCACCGGCATCTAAATAGCTCCAATCGACAAGCAAATGCCCCTTCTCATTCTCCCATTGGAGTGGAGTGCAAAAAGTGAGTGCAGCGGTGGACATGACAGTGATGGAGCCGAAGGAACAAGAACCCAATAAATCTCTTGGTGTTCAACTATTCGACGCATCGCTGGGCATATCAACTTTTATCGAGGTGGGGTATCTGTCTGAATGAATAGAGAGCTACTCGAGGGGCAGGTGCAGCTCGGTTGTTGGGGGTCGAGACAACTGCGGTAGACGGTAGGCGCGGATCCACGACACCCCCCGAAAGAGCGGCAACTCGCCTCATTATGCTACCTTGCGTTTTAGCGTTCTAACTGAGGCTAAATGCAACATCTCGAGTGACCGGATCACATACCAGCCCAGATCGATTTGTGGAACCACAAAGGCAAGGTTTGCAGCCGTCGGCAGTTCGTGGTGATTGTTATGCAATCCTTCGCCAAAAGTCAACAGAGCAAGCCACTGGTTGTTGGTAGCAAAGTTATCGAATGGCCGCTTGCCAAAACGATGGCCAATCGCATTTACAGCAGCGCTGAGTCCAAGATAAAGAACGAGATGAATCAGCGCAACAACAATAGCTAGTTCAACACCAAACAATCCGATCAGGATACCAATGCCGAGGCCCAGGCCGAGGTATGAGTGTGAGAACAACCACCGGTCCCAGCGATCCGGGGGAAGATCCTTGGTGTAACGCTGAATGGCTTCCCGATTTTTAGCAGCTCGACGGTAGTAGAAAAGGTTCAGGAGCTGGATTTTCCAATAGCTTTCTACGATAGGTGAGTGCGGATCCCCGAGGACATCGGTGTGGGCATGGTGCAAGCGATGCACTCCAACCCACTCGCGGCGTTGTATCCCAGTGGTGAGCCACAGAAGCATGCGAACTACAAACTCCACCGGTGGTGATAACTTCAAGGACTTATGTGACAGCGATCTGTGAAGGTAGACGGTTGTCAAAAGAATCGAAAGTTGAGTAATAAAAACGGCGAAGATGACTGCAAATAGCACGCTATTTAGCATACTTGGTCCCCCCATCACACTACCGGCCACTTACTTAGATATTCTCACACAATCCGTGTAGATGGCCAAAAGTATGCATGGTAGATACAAGTGCTTTTATGAGTTTCAGCGTGGCTCTTCTTGAGATTTTTAGGATCCTACTATGCGGTCACCAGTTGCGTGCGAAAGACACGGTAAGCTCGGTCGCCAATAGATGGGCAGACCACAGGATGCGAGAGTAGCTGACCTGCGGCCATTGGCATCGCCGCCATACTCATGAAAGCGAAAGGTATTCGACAGCGACACGACAATGATAGCTTGCGCCTCTAGCTGTCGGCTTGGCTAGGTTGTAGCTTAGGAAAGATGATAAAAACTAGGAAACCTTCATAATGAACGAGAATGCAGACACCTCCTCCATGTCAGATCATGCTGCTTGGTTCCTGTTGGTCGCCAGGGCACTGCGCGAGGTGGGATTCGGAGTAGTTGCTATTATCCTGCCGCTCTATTGGCACGAGCAACACATCTCGGCGTTTGAGATTGGAGCGCTCTTTACTGTTGCGCTGCTCGGATCGTCGTTGATATCGATGTGGATAGGTCGCTACGTTGATCGCTTTGGTCGACGACGCCTTCTCCTACTCAGCTCGTTTTTATGGCTCCTTGCAGCTCCATTTCTTCTCATCACCAAAGAACCGTTCGCGCTCGGAGTAATCATCATTCTCGGCAGCATCTCCCCGACCGGCAAAGAGGTGGGCCTCTTCCTCGGCATAGAGCAGGCGATGCTCTCTAGGCTGGCTACTGGGCATGCTCGCACCAAGACCTACGCCTGGTTCACCCTGGTAGGCTACGTTGCAACCGCCGCAGGGGCTCTAATCGCGGCCTCCCTTGGCTTTGGGCTTGGGCATGCATCCGAGATCTCAGCGGGTCTCTTTCGCGTCATCATTCTCTCGTACAGTGCCATCGCGCTGGTACAGCTCATCCTCTACTCGCTGGTACCACAGTCAGTCGAACAGGTATATACCCCAACAGGCTCCGAAGAACCAACTCGTCGGCACCGTCCAACCCCAGAGGTTCGCAAGGTGGTACGCACCCTTACAGCCCTTTTCGCTGTCGATGCCTTTGGCAGCGGTCTGATCGTCCAGGGACTCTTGGTCTATTGGTTCAGGGTCAAGTTTGGGTTCGATCTCACCCAGATCGGTCTCCTATTCTTTGGTACCAACCTGTTTTCAGCCCTTTCTTCGTTAGTCGCCGCTTGGGTATCAAAGCGTTTCGGCCTATTGAACACGATGGTCTTCACCCACCTGCCCTCCAATATCCTGTTAGCGCTGGTGCCCTTTGCTCCATCGGGTTTACTTGCCGCCATCGTCCTACTCGTGCGACACATGCTCTCCCAGATGGACGTCCCGACTCGGCAGGCCTACACCATGGCGATTGTGGACGCCGAGGATCGCGGATACCTCGCCACAACCACCAATGGTGCACGGAGTCTCGGAACCGGAGCTTCTCCACTAATTGCTGGTGTTTTTCTCTCGAACGTATCGCTGTTCGCATACCCATTCGTGATTGCAGGTGGCCTCAAAGCAGCCTATGACCTGATCATCTTCACCATCTTCCGCAAGGTTCCCACTCCCTATACCGACACCTAAAAACTCTGGAACAGCGCTTCGCAAGCCGACCATCTACGCCGCTATCTTGACGGCCGAATCAAGATCATGTATCTGACCAATACTCGAGCCGCCGATCACCAGAGACGCCAAACAATATCCTATTTTTGATACATTAAGTCAATAAGATCGCGAGCAGACGGAAGAGCTCCCATCGATCCATCGTCGCCCAACACCCCCTCGGCCAGCACTAGCTTCGAAGCATGGAGTTGAGTAATAGTCTCCTCAATTGTCCCATGGGCAATGAGTCGATAGGAGGTGACCGGGCGGCTCTGGCCAATACGATGGGCACGTCCAAGGGCCTGCTCCTCGACGGCGGGATTCCACCAAGGATCTGCAATAATCACGTAGTCGGCTGCCGTTAGGTTCAAGCCAACACCACCGGCTTTGATGCTGATCAGAAAGAAGTTGGAGGCTCCCGACTGAAAGCTCTCCACCTCACGCGCTCGTTGTTTTGCCGGGGTCGAACCGTCTAAGTATTGATAGCGAAAGCCTGCCTGGTCGAAGGCTCCACGTACCAACGCAAGAAAATCGACGAACTGCGAGAATACCAGTGCCTGATGTCCGTTATCCTGGATTTCACTCGCCAACTCCAAAAGAGCCTCTATTTTAGATCCTGCGCTATCAACCTTTGGTTCGACGAGCCGGGTATCGCAAGCAGCTCGACGAAGACGAGTGAGCTCCGCTAAAATGTGGAAGCTCGCCTGGGCCTGGTCACGCTCGAGCGCCAGTTCCGCCGCATCGATCGCTCGCAGCCGCATCGCCTCGTAGTAATGTGCTTCGTCTTCGCGTGGCTCAACCATGAGCGTCAGCTCAGTCCTCTGTGGAAGGTCAGTCAACACGTCGGTCTTTAACCTTCGAAGAATGAAGGGGCCAACAATCTTTCTCAACCGTCGACGGGCATGCTTGTCCTTATCGCGTTCCACCGGTGTCACAAACCGTCTACCAAACTGTGCAGGCGTGCCAAGGAGACCCGGGTTCAAAAAACTTAGGATCGAATAGAGCTCGGTTAGATGATTCTCTATCGGAGTACCAGAGAGCGCAAGCTTAAACTCTGCATCGATACCCCCAAGGGCTTGAGTACGTTTAGCCGCGATGTTCTTGATCGCCTGAGCTTCGTCGGCGATAAGCGTCCGCCACCGGCGCGAAGCGAGTAACTCCTCATCTTGGATCAACACGCTGTAGGACACGATCAAGATATCATGGCCAGTCGCCTCGACCACCGCACGTGACCTATCTACTTGGCTATAGTTGATCGGGTTGAGAGTTGGTGCGAAGCGAAGCGTCTCCTTGATCCAGTTATCGACGACAGAGGTCGGGCAGACGACCAGTGCTGGGTCACCATCTGACCGCACCCGCGCCAGCGTCACCGCCAGCGCCTGGAGCGTCTTGCCTAAGCCCATATCATCGGCCAAACAAGCCCCGAATCCTGCCTCGGCAAGCCGCATAGCCCACACGAATCCCTCGTGCTGGTACGGTCGCAACTCGGCCTCGAGTGTCGGTGGTAGCATTGGGGTCAGCTTCTCTGCCTCTCGCAAACGCTCAATCAATTCCGCAACGCTGGTGTCAAAGGTTGCCTTTGCCCCATCGGTGATCTCTAGTAACGCGCCAACCGCCAGCTTGGACGCCTTCACCTCCTTGCCAGCGCTATCGGTAACGGCGGCAAGTTCAAGCACTCGCTCCTTCAGTGCACCGGTCAGGGCAAGGTACTGCCCCTCCTTTAGAGTCACGAACTTTGCGCCACGAGTGGCTGCGGTGATCAACTCTTTGATGGCCAGCACCTTATCGTTGTCGAGCTGAACTCCCCCTCTGATCGCCAACCAATCCTGCTGGCTAGATATTGAGACTCGCAAAGCACTCAAACCAGGAGAAAATACCTGAATCGCCTTGCCCTTGGGCCAGTCAAGCTCGAGTTCGTCAAGGAATGCGTTTAATGTCTCGAGCGCATCGAGTGCCTCATCTGCGGTCAGAAACTCGATCTCAGATGCTATGTCATTGCGCGTAACCCCGAGCGCCTCAGTCACTCTCTCGGCCAACTCAGCCTCCCAGTCGAGATCACGAGTCGCCGCGATAGTCTCTGAGTCGATCCTCGCCACCACCTTGGCACGCCCAACGCCAGGAACAAGCCTGGGGCCATAAGATCCAAGTGGGGCAGAGACGAGGCGCATGCTGATGCCCTCGTTCTGTGGTTTGAGTTCGCAACGTAGCTTAGGTGCTGCATCAACGAGTCTTCCAGCAACGACCTCATCAGACTGGATCTCAAAATGGGCGCTTAACGCCGCCAACATCCCATCGACATCCCCTCCTGCCTCACGCGGGAGTTGAAACCGCTTCCCCATCAGCTGAATCGCCTGTCGCTGTGCCCTGGAGAGCCGGATCACCACAAGTCGTGCCGGCGACTCGACTATAACACGCAAAACCTCGGTATCGGGAGCCCGACCCCACATAGCCGCGTTTGCCTGATCGACAAGGTCTGCGAGTGTTGGCGGCTCAACTCTGACCTCGAACCCAGCATCGGTCTGTACGACTACGATCTCAGGTCGCCCCTCGACTACCTCTATGAATCGCTCTGGATCGGTACTCAAAACCACCCTAGGATGTCCGATTAGGCTCATCATGGCGGCTCCCAAATCCAAGTCATAGCCGCCGCTTCGTCCACCTGACAGCTTTCGAATCGAGCGCAGCACTCGGGCATCCTCACCAGGAAGATCGCTGTCGGCCACTAGTCGTGCCAAACTCACCGCCTTGGGCTTCCCCCACCCTCGGACTCCCCTGACTTGCAGGGAGGGTTCGACAGAACGAAGGTGTCCACTCCCGGTTTGGTGGATAATCCAGACGTAACGGCTCTCGCGCTCAGGAGTAGAATCATCGAGTGCTCTCAAAGAATCGAGGACAAGTCGCCAGTGAGGCGCCTGGGATCCAACGAAGAAAGGTGATGAGTCCTCTGCACCGGTAGCGTGTGCGAACGCGGTTGAGGCGAGCTCCTCCAGCCTGCTAAAACCACACGAGGCGAAAACCAGCTGCGCCCTCTCGTGGGTCGTCTCGAGCTGCGACGTCTTCTGCTGTAGCGCCTCGAACTCGGGAGCTAACCAATTGATCAGCAACAGATCAAAGAGTGCATCCAATCCTCGAACATAGGGTTGAACAAAGACTGCTGGATCTAGCCCTTCTCTCCCAAGTCGTACGCGGATCGCATGCACCCACTTGCCAAAGAGCGAAAAACGCGGCGGATTCTTGGAGTGTGAACTTGCCACACAATATTTGAGTGCTTGTTCGAGATCAGCAACGCTACCAGAGGCGAGCAATGCCATCGGATACCAAAACTCGGTTACCGGATACATCGGAGCAAATCGGGTACGTGTTGCCTTAGAGAACTCAGTTACCGCACGAGCATAGGCCTTGGCACCGACCTCGTACTCTCCCTTCTGTATCAGCGTGAGAGCATCAATAAACGGCGCAAAGATACCCCACTCATCATCTGCATAGGCTCGAGCACCATCATTGTCACCTCTAAGGAACAGTATCTGCGCGAGTGCAAACCGAATTTCGGCATCTGTCACCTCATCCTCTAGCAAGGCATCCACCATATCCAGGGTGGATGCATCGAAGTCCCAGAGGTGACTAGCCAGAGCCTGGCCTGCGACCAGGTCTCGCCAGTTGGGCATGAGGTACCCGAAGAGACGTCGATCGAAGCGATCGAAGAATGCCTCCCGAAACTCATCACTCTCCTCGCCGCCCTTTGAGGAGTGAAAGTGTTCGCTCGTTTGGCGGTGGCCCTGCATAGCATTCAGTCGCAGCCTGCCAACCTCCAGGTACCTATCCATCGCGTAGGCTCGATAACCCGCACTCCGCAATACTCCGACTAGCTCTGAATGATGGATGGTGTCGAGAAGCTGAAAATATAGATCGTTGCCAAATACACCGTTGATTTTTGCGTATCCAGCCACTCGATCAGAGACAAGGAGTCCAGCTGCTTCGAGTTCGGCCCATGCAGCATCGGACTTGACTTTGGTGATTGGGCCATCGAGAATTCCAACGCGGACCATCGAATCAAGGACCTCATAGCTCAGCTTTTTTGTGGTCAACCCCCACTGGAGCGCCAGCGCTTTGGCCAAGCTCGTCGCAGTATCTGATATCAGTTGGAGCACCTCCTTTATGAGACGCTAGTTTCCTGTTTCTCCGTCACTGCATGCTAGTAGTGGCACCAGTTCAAAGCCCTAGGGCCGTGTCCAAGCTACACGGGGTTAAATGTTGTGGCCATAACGAAACACACGTACGAACTGGGTTAAGGGCAGTCGCTGTCAAGCATTGTACAACGGTTGTCAATAGGATACCCCCGCGTGTTCTCTGGCAGCCGAGACACCTCACGGATTGGTTACGCAGAACACCCTGCATCGGAGGCAACGGCGCCTGAGGTGGTTGGACTGCAGCCCGGATAGCACGATTGGTTCACGTCGGAGGGACTAAGCCGGTATGACTAGCCGCAACGACATATCCCACTGGTAGTCGAAAGGCCATGGCAACGAGATATTGACGTCACCCGATCGCCGATAGATGATCTAATGCAACGCCAATGTCAGAGCGTCGATGTATAGTAGGTTCACAAGCGAAATGGAGTTTAACCATGGGATTTTTATCCAGGGCGTTCGTTCCAAGAGGTGTCCGGCGTGCAGCCCACCCAGTGCGGACTACCAAAAACGCACTTACCCCTCGATCAGTCAAAAGCGTGCGCAGAGCGCTGCATCCAATCGATAACACCACATATGCAATTACCCGTTCTCTGACCACCAAGAAGCGTCATGCCGGCGGCGCCACGACCACGGTCTACCACCATGGGAACTGCAGCATTAATCATCGGTCACAGGAGACGGCAGCGAAGTGTCGCCGCGATTTCTAGTTGCCATCAAGCTCCACCTCTCTTCGCCTCCCACAAATTAGATCATTAGCTATGGTCGGTGGCGATGATTAAGCGAAGTGCCTATCAAAATTCACGCAATGCTGGAGGCTTGTATATGAAGCATGTGCTCGGTATCTCTGAATCAAAAGAGTGCAGCTTGTGCAGCTGTTCCCCTGTGCGAAACGAAAGGTTATCCAGCCCAGGATCACCGATCCACAACTATGCGCTCGTGGGCACCAAATCTCGTCTCTAGCCAGCATCTCGTCATCTTGTAGTACCAACCTCTACATGCATATTGAACACCTGATCAGGCAGCGCACTATAACCAAGTGCCGACCAACTACGTTGGCAGAAGGAGATCGTCCATTCGCCAACCGAAAAGGCAGGAGATGAGAGCATGGAAACAGACCAAAGCATGAGTAGACGAGTCGCACTGGTTACAGGCGGTGGACGTGGTATTGGCGAAGCAATTGCGCTTTCACTAGCCAACCTGGGTGTCACAGTAGCAGTTTGTGACATTCACGATGGTGCTGAGCGTGTAGTCGCCGACATTCGTTCGAAGGGCCAGCAGGCCAACGCCTATTTATGTGACATCTCGAACTCCGAAGAGACGTCGAGGTTACTCGACACGATCACCACCGACCTCGGACGGCTGGATATCCTGGTCAATAATGCCGGTGTAGGGGGAGCACACGGAAGACTGCACGAGATCGATGTCGATGACTGGGACAAGACTATCGGTGTTAATCTACGCGGCACCTTCCTAACTACAAAGTATGCGATGCCACATCTTCTGCACCAATCACCTTCGGCGATCATCAATATCGCCTCTACCTACGGCATTATCGGTGCACCATTTGCACCTGCCTACTGTGCCTCAAAGGGTGCCATTGTCAACCTAACCAGACAGCTAGCGGTCGATTACGGACCTCTCGGAGTTCGCGTGAACGCGGTTCTCCCCGGCTACATCGACACAGATCTAGGTGGGCGCCGGGCGAGTCTGCCAGCCGATCAAGCAGCTCAGATGCTGCAACGGCGGGAGGAGAGCGCGGCGCTTCAACCGCTAGGACGCCAAGCGACTACGACAGAAGTGGCCAGAGTGGTGGCCTTTCTTGCCTCCGACGATGCCTCGTTCATGACCGGTTCGATCGTTACAGTCGACGGCGGATGTACCACCACCTTCTACCACGGCTAGTCATCTTTAAAGCTCAATAACCATAGATGCAGCTCTCCAGGCTTCTAGATTCACCACCTTTAGCACCTGAACACGAAAACCATCATGGGTCGCTTAGATCATTGGCTGAGGTCTCGTCGAATCGATTCACATGAGCTAACTCATCTGGAATCGCGCCCGACTTAACAAAGAGCGCCCTCGTCAGTCCACGTTCAAGCTCTTACAGAGGGCGGCGGTCAAAGAGCTGCCCCATGAGTTTGCCCCTATGCGCGCCAGTCCAAAGGCTCACGCTCCACCTAGACTGCTCCACGGTCTGGGAGCCGATCCAGAGGCCGATTAGCCGTTAGGCAGCCGTGAGAGGGCACATGCATCCGTGCAAGTGCCTCAGGCCCAAAGCAAGAACAGACTTCACTGCCTGCAGGACGATCACACTAGGATGACAACTGCGGCGTAACAATGCATCAGGCTCCTCTTCAACTCCACCCACCAAATGACAGGATTAGTCGGCCGTGCGAAGCGATCGGGACATATTTTTTGTTGCCGTCGGTCCATCGCCTAGGCCTGCCGCGCGTGGAGATATAGGTTGGCCATGCACAACCCGACGACACCCGTCATCACCGCGCTAGAGGTCGAAACTCAGTCCCCACCTTGGTCGTCACCGATGATAGACATGCCTTCAGGCCAAAGATGACCAGATTATCGTCTTGCCACGAATACCATCATCCCGATCCGCGAGGTTGGCAACACGGAGTTAGTGTCTGGCAATGATGATTAGAAGACTAGCGCCAATCAACAGGTTCGAGTCGTCTAAGCAGCCAGTTGCTGGCGTCCGAGTGGGTTCACACCAAAGTACTAGCACCTACCCGGTCTCTGGTTCACTGATGAACACCGATAGCTGCCCATCCGGCTTCGTTGGCGATCGTGCGACGACCTACTCCACCGACTACACAGAGGCATGTCCTTCAGAATCATGAAAAAGAGCTCCCCCAAACTTGTGCGTCAAGTTTTAGCAGTTTTAGGGCTTCTTGGCCTTGCACTCGTGTTGTTTGAGAATCGCAGCTCGCTTAGCCAATTTCTCCCACTTCTCACAAAGCTACGCTGGTACGTGCTCGCCTCTGTGGTCGTCATTCAGCTGGGAAGTTACTGGCTAAACGGTCTCTACTATCGCTCGATACTACGAATATTCAACTACGACGTCAACACGACGCGTCTTTTCGCGGGAGCTCTCGCAACTAACTTCGTAAACTACCTCGTCCCATCCGCCGGGCTCGCTGGTGCTGGTTATCTTTCCCAAGTACTTACCCCGAAGGTGCCCCGAGGAGTGAGCGTTTTGGTCCAGCTGATGCGTTACGCCTTTAGTGCATTGGCAGTACTCCTCATGATGCCAGTCGGTTTCGTGCTTATCGACGCCGAAAGCGGGAAAAGTGGACACTCGCTGCTTCGGGTCACGCTGCTCTCGGCAAGCGGTATCACAATCCTCGCCGTCGGCTTGGTGATTCTGGTGCAACATGAGCAACTTCTTAGGCGAGCTATCCACGCAGTTATGAAACAACTGAAGCGACTCTTCAGATCTCTCAACGAAGACAAGCTGATTAACTTTGTCGACCAATTCTACGTCGGCTATCACGCCATGACCAGCAACAAACGGCGAATGTTGCAGCCGTTTGGATGGTCGATACTCTACATCGTCGTAGAGATTGCGACCTTCTATATGGCCTTCCTCGCCTTCGGCAAAACGATTGATCCTGGCATCGCCGTCATGGCCTATCTCTTTGCCAACATCGTCAGCATCTTTGGAGGAGTGATCATCAGCACCGGAGTGTTTGAGTTGGGCATGGCGGGCACTCTGATAGCCCTGGGCGTCGACTTTCCCTTAGCAGTCGCCGTCACGACGGTATACCGGATCATGAACCTACTGATAGGACTGCCTCCTGGGTACGTCTTTTACCGTTATTTCCTCTCCAGCACTCACAGCCTCTCCCCGGATTCTCATGAGCCAGAAATTGAAGACGGGCAGATCGACCCGACACACCAACCGCCTCGGTGAATAGATCCACCCAATCCCAGCTGAAGATCCAACGGTAATCCTGGTCCAGATTGTAGCTACCCCCGGGCCTGACTCAGCTCTCTTTTGACGCAAGGAGAATATGTAGATAATGTTGACCACAGTTTATCTACAAGTATGGGTCCTAGGATGCCCTACACAGTCAAGGACACGTGCAACCATGACTCGTGGCTATCCTTCCAGTGATGCTGCCACAGTCAACCCTTCAGACACGATACCCGTTTTTATCTCAAACAGCTCAGGAGATGAGTATTGCGATGGCAATCGCGAAGACGCCAGTATCTGCGCCTAAAACCATTCATAGAGGCACCTCTTCCACCACCGGATTAGGAGCCAAGTTTGATCCCCTCCACAACTCAACCATGTCGCTAGCCTGACACCGCCTCACAACCGAGATGACCGATCTACGCATGCACGGTGAAGTGGCAACTCAGCACACCGGCATCGAAAGTTAGCCGAGATGGTGGAAAGAGATCTGGTTATCGCAATGCACGCTGCGACCTCTGGCTCACTTTCGCTATGAGAGTAACAACATGACCATCCGGAGAGGGGTAACCTCCAACAGCGCCACGGTGCGAGGTTGCTGCCATGAGTCAAAACTTCCACACCAAGGAAGACATCACAGCTGGTCAATGGCAGATATAGTTTTTCCCTCGCGAGTTATCAACATACCCCTCAGTATCTGCAAGCAACTGCCTAGCATGTCGCGTGTTCGAATCAGGCACGACTCGCGATTGCGAAAATGCAGACTGTTTGACTGCTGAGATACGACCGGTTAACAGGCGGGTGTGACTGAAGCCATAGCATCGAGCGCTGCCACCAACTCTAGGCCCATGCTGCCACCGAAATGCCCAGCGTCATCGACGACCGCAAGCCTGCTAGCCGGCCATGCCTTGTGCAACTCCCACGCCGTGTCCAGCGGTCCGGACACATCATGGAGGCCGTGGATGAGTACAGCAGGGATATGGCTGATGCGGTGAAGATTTACCATCACCTCATCTTCGGCAAGGAAACAATCATGACTCCAATAGTGGGTCACTAGTCGGGCGAATACCAACTGCCAGGACAGTTCACGGACACTCAGGTGCGGTTCGTAACCCGGCGCGAGGGACATGTGGGTATCCTCCCAATCACACCAGCGGCGGGCCGCTTCCTCTCTCACGATCTGGTTGGGACTAGCCAGCAGCCGAGCATAGGCAGTTGCCAGGTCGCCGCTCCGCTCGGCCACGGGCACCATGTCCACGAATCGATCCCATTGCCGAGGGAACACTCGTCCCATGTCGCGGGTTATCCAGTCTATCTCTCGCCTCCGGCCAGTTGTTATGGCGGCCAGCACCATACCAAGCACGTGTTCGGAATGTCGCTCAGCGTATATCAACGCTAGCGTCACGCCCCAAGATCCACCGGCTACGATCCAGCGGTCAATTCCTAAGTAGATACGCAGCAGCTCGATGTCTGCTACAAGGTGATCGGTAGTATTGGTGGACAGGTCGGCCCCCAGACCGCTCACCAAAGGCAGGGAACGGCCGCAGCCCCGCTGGTCGAAGATCACGGCGCGATAACGTAGCGGGTCGAAGTTGCATCGACTGTTCTGCGATGCAGGCGAACCCGGGCCGCCGTGCAACCAAACCACGGGCACCCCATCCGGGGAACCCACCGTCTCCCAGTAGACAAGGTGGCCATCACCGACATCGAGGTGGCCAAAGTGATACGGTTCGATAGGTGGGTACATGCTAACGATCCTATCTTGGGGCAGCAACTCGCTTACATAGCCTCACTCCGACCGACAAAGAGCTTCTGAACCGGCATCCGAACGATGGATGCTGAAAGACGATGTAGGTCATCAAGCTTTATCCGATCAGACAACCACTCAAATCTCCACACTAATGAACTCGCCATCATGCTTCAGACAGGGTCCAGAAAATCCTAACCGAAAGCTGGCCACATTGACCAAGCTTCCAATAATCGGACCAAATCAGTTCCTACAATCGGAAAGCCAGGAGCACCTTGAATATACGAAGCACTATTACATAAAGTAACTCATATCAGCCAATTCTCAACTGACCAGTATGCCACAATAACTACATCAGCCCTACCTATGATCACTTTCCATGGCACAACATCGGCATACTGTAGCACAATAGGACAGTTTTCCCACCGTATGCCAGCCATATTATCCCAGTTAGCAACCGTAGTTTTTGAACTCAAGGTTAAAACCTGGCGAGAACGCTTGACGCCAGCCTTGGTTCAATGTATCATACGATCAGGATGGCATGACCACTATCCTGCTGTTACACAAGGGGGGACAATAAATGGTACATATAGACGACGCTAACCAGTCGGAACCAGACAAGGTCAAGGAAGCGGGCCCAGACCACTACGATCAGAAGCTGTCACGGTCGCTTAGCACATGGGGCAATATTATGATCACGTTGTCTGGCGTGACACCAGCTGTATCAGTGTTCGCCATTGCACCAGTTGCTCTGGTCGAGGCGGGCAGCGGAACCTTCCTTTCATTCGTGTTCGCCGCAATCCTAGGCATTGTCATGGCACTCTGCTGGGCGGAACTATCCTCTAGTTATCCAATCTCCGGAGGAGATTACGCACTCGTCTGGCACTCATTCAAAGGTAGGGCAAAACCTGCGGCGGGGCCGATGAGCTTCATCACTTTTGCACTATATGTCGATTTCATTGCCTTCATACCAGCCACAATTGCCTTAGGTGCTGGGGAGTATCTCGGTGCTGTCTTTAGCGTTGACGCCAAGATTTTAGGTGCAGCTATCATGCTCCTAGCCGCACTAGTAGCGATGTTGAAGATTAAGTTCAACGCCATTCTGACTGGAATTTTCCTTGGTATCGAGATGCTTGCATTGCTTTCCCTAACGATTCTCGGTATCATGCATGCCCATAATTTTGGTGCACTTATTCATCCACAGGTTGGCAATACACACAACATTCTCGTGCCGGTAGCCTTTTCCGCAGTCCTAGCACTGACGGCAGTGGCGGTCTTCTCTTACAATGGTTATGCGAATGCCGTTAACTTCGCAGAAGAAACAAAGGGTTCCCACCGTACCATCGCCAAAGCCATCCTGATATCACTGCTAATAACGGTCCTGGCCGAACTGATACCAGTAACAGCTGTTATCGTAGGATCACCCTCTCTCAGCAAGCTCACTACTTCGGCAATTCCACTCGAATACTTCATAAAGGCGACCTCAAATAACGCATTCTACGATGTGATCGCAATTGGTATTGCCTTGGCTGTGTTCAACGCGACGCTCGCCATTGTATTGAGCTATGCGAGAATTCTATTCAGCGCATCACGTGATAGAGCTTGGCCCGGCAAGCTAAGCGACTGGATGTCATGGGTGCATCCAAAGACCCAATCACCCTGGTTGCCCACTGCAATAGTGGGTGTCGCTGGCGCCGTATTGTGTCTGACTGTATCCCTAGGAACATTGGCTAATCTGACCGGCGCTAGCTTGGTGGCCGACTACGCAATCATCGCAATCGCAGCCATAGTAGCCCGAACGACTGGAGCAACACGACGATCACACTACAAGATGCCGTTCTGGCCGATACCTCCAATTCTTGCTCTGGCAGGTCTCGTCTATATCTTCACACAACAGACTGCATACCTACTAGAAGTAACTGCAATTACAATGGGCATTGGCTTGCTGTACTGGTTGATAGTTATCCTACCACAGCGAGGTAGGGCCTGGGATTTGCGCGAGATCGCAACCGATACAGAGGGGGAGTAGATGGATAATTTTCACTATATCAGCCCAGATGGGAGAGCACGTGCCCGAGGAGTTGGATTCCATTTTGATGGTACACCTGGAACATATAACAGCATAACTGACGTGGAGGGGTTGGAATTTGGGCTCAAAACAATCGTCCGAGGAACCTCCATACGCACTGGTGTGACAGCAATACATCCAAGAGGTAGGAACGGGCTAGCTGATCCAGTAGCTGCTGGTTTTCACTCCCAGAACGGAAATGGGGAGATGACTGGTGTCTCCTGGATACGTGAGTCTGGTACATTTTCAGGCCCAATTGTCCTCACAAATACGCACTCCGTTGGGATAGCACATGCCGGAGTTATAAGTTGGACTGTAAAACACCATCCGGACGTAGCCAAGGTATGGCTATTACCAGTGGTCGGTGAAACATGGGATGGCTATCTGAATGACATCAATTCTCATCCTATAGAAGAGTCGGACATCATCGAATGTCTGGAAGCCGCCGACACCGGTCCGGTCTTGGAGGGGTCGGTTGGTGGCGGAACTGGAATGAACTGTTATGAGTTCAAGGGAGGCAATGGGACGTCAAGCCGTCTCGTAAACTACGGATCCAGGCAGTTCACGGTTGGTGCCTTCGTGCAGGCAAACTTTGGCACACGAGAAGAATTGACAATAGCTGGGGTGCCATTTGGCAAGATCTTTGCCACCGACAATCCAATGCGGGCATCAGTAGTAATGCCACCGGGAGCAGGTTCTTGCATTGGTCTGGTGGCGACCGATGCACCACTGCTGCCCGACCAGTGCCGAGCGTTAGCCAGACGCGTGAGTCTTGGGCTGGCTCGAACAGGTACAACCGGGTCACACTTCTCCGGCGACCTGTTCCTAGCCTTTTCAACAGCAAACGTAGGTGCGTTCACACCAGGAGGGGTCACGTTCTTTGGTGCCGCTAACGCCAAGATCGACCACCTGGACTTTCTCCCTTGGGGCAACCTTGACCCGCTGTACGAAGCGGTGGTGCAAGCGGTGGAAGAGGCCGTCGTAAACGCATTGGTAGTGAATCAAGAGATGATCGGTCACCTGGGGCACAGAAGCCCAGGGTTCCCTGCCAGTCGTGTGAGAGAACACCTCGAGACCATGGGTTCGGCCCAGTGAGCACGCTATTTCCCCTGCTAGGGCTGCATATAGGCTGAACAGGGCGCGATGTCGGTTGTCACCAATCTTAAAAACCAAATAGTCTGCCTCTTAACCGGCCAATCGTGAGGCACCTCAAAATTTGGGCAGAGCGCCTCGACTAGCAGGTTAAGAGACATTAACCGGGTTCGAAGCGCAGCGGAGAACTTTCCAATGTATTCATTAGCCGGCTAATTCAGCGATCATTCTTTCTCCGAAACCAGTCCGCCCAATTAGGCAGTGGCATCGGCGCCTGATGCTGCCTCACGTCCAGCGCCACCCCAAATAGCCCCGCATCATTGCTTACGAGAACGAAGTCATAACCCTCTGCAACCAGTTGCCTTGCTTGCCGGTCGAAGCTACGGTGCCAACTCTCACACCACCAGCTTTGGCTGCGTCGCGCGCCCGAGTTGTCGCTGAAGCGACCTTTGCATCCGAACGTGAAAGCCCATGCACATAGTAAGAGTGCTGAGGCCGATAAATACAGCACTGAGATATCGACACTCACGATCTCCTCAATCCGTTCGACCACACCATACTCGTGTCAGCGAAGCTGATCCGCCAAACATCGTTCACTGCGGCATAACGACCACATTCAATCGGATCGAGACCTCACCTTCAACACGCATACCGCAACCAGCCTCATGTGATCCCAAGGGAAGGTACACCATCTGAGCAATTACACGCTTAGCTTCATCAAGGTCGGGAACATGAGGCACCAAGACAGCCGCAGCACCGGCATCGAGCATCCTTTGACCGTCGGCGTACACGAGTTATGGGCAGCAAGTCGATCAGTCTCTATGATGCCACCATCGAATATTTCGACACAATATGTCCCCTTTCCATCACAGACTCAAGCGTCTCGCGCTTGTGATTACATCAGGCGCTGTCATGGTGAAGTGGATTCTTCGACTCAATCCATCCGAACTCGACGCTCGCTCCAAGCTCCTCTTCTGAACTGAGTTAGGATAACCCGTCGACGAAGATGGTTCATCCATCTCTGAGAATCGCCTACACGGGTTTCGGTTCTGGGTCGGCTGTTAGCAACGATATCACGTGAAGATCAGCGCTAGAATCACCGACCGTAGGCCAAAGCCAATACGTATGTGGCATGATGGACTGCTAGTCAAGACAAAGCCGACTAGTTTGGTAGGGTATAAACCTAGGAGGTCCTCATGACTGTCACCGAAGAGTTGCTCCAGAATGCCAAGAGCTACAGTGCCACCTTCACCAAAGGCGACCTAGCAATGCCACCTGCTCGACACGTCGCCATCGTGGTCTGCATGGACGCCAGATTGAATCCTTACGGGATCTTCGGGCTGACAGAAGGAGATGCTCATGTGATTCGCAACGCTGGAGGCGTCGTAACCGACGACGTTATTCGTTCTTTGACGATCTCCCAACGTCTGCTCGGCACTGAGGAGATTATCCTGGTACATCACTTCGATTGCGGTATGCGAACCTTTCAAGATGATGAGTTTCTCAATCAGATCACGAGCGACACAGGTGTAAGACCTGCATGGATTCCAAGATCCTTCACTGACTCTGTGGCCGACGTACGTGACTCGATCACGAGACTACAAAATGCCCCGTTCTTGCCGATACGTTCAGCAATTCGCGGTTTTGTCTACCAAGACAAGACGGGGCAACTCCAAGAGGTTACAACCGACTGAGTCGTCGACCGTTTCGTATTCGCGCCTCCAGCAACTAGGGCATCTATTCTGGCTCAATGAGCGGTCTCGGGGCATCGTCGAACCTTGCGCGGCTCAGTCAGGAGGATCTAGCTGTTCACGTAATGCACAAACGCGAGGCATGCAATCGGCCTATACAGCTCCGATGCAACTACAGCACTAATCTCAGCCCTCCACCGACTGCATCCATCGCTTCCCAGTGGACGACGTTTGCTCAGCATGAGCTATCTCGTTGCAAGTGTCAGCCCTATCATCATGTATTCGCTTACCTCGAGCCGTACGAAGACCTTCTTTCACTATAGGCAAATACCTACGGACTGATCGAGTAGCGCTACCCTCCTCAGGAGCAGGGTGACTCAGACTAGGGTCAACAATACACGAGACTTCCCCTTGCCGTGGGTTCGAGTATCCTAAATTACGTAACTCTCCAGTCAGCTGAGCTGAAGGATTCCACGCCTGCATACGACTCCCGCCGATATCGCACTGACTCAATTCCCTGCTACGCGGTGTCCGAGTGGCTAGATCCGATAGGCAACTTGTTCGCGTTGTCTACCTCGCTCCTAGTGCATGTTTACCCTGGCTAGCCGCCTCGCAAAACCTATCCACCAACACGTACTCTCGACTCTCAATGCGACGGGACCGCCGAACATCATGCCGAACCATATGCTTGTCCGGGCACAGTAGACCACGTAACGAAACATGGTAGCTTGAAAATGTCATGAGGGTGCGCGCAGTTGGCGACAGTGCGAGTTGGAGGCAAGGTGGATCGCATAATAGGGTTCATCACTCCACATTCCCGATAGCGCGACACAGATTGAGTCAGTGAGAAACAAAGGAGCTTGACTATCTGACAACAGATAGAGACAGCTATGCCATTCGACGCATCGACTGTCCATACCGGGTCGTCCTGGTGCGAGTTGCCGTCCACCTTGACTTTTCCCGTTCTCGACAACCTGCACACTTCCGGTAGGTCGCACATATGTAATCGGTTGTAGCACCAGAGAAAGGAGGGATATTTTTTAACACCCGTGCCCCCATTTGGTCGATCTCGAATCTATAATTCAAGCTCAAGCAAACTTTATGGAGGTGGAGGCAGTGCGCAATCGGAAGATTCTGAAGTTGGGCGGGGCAGCAATAGTTTTCGCATCTCTCTTGGCAGCATGCGGATCGAGCAGCTCGGCAAACTCCACCAAGAAGAGCAGCAGTCAAAGCGCCAATAGCGGAGTGGTGACCTACGCAGAGCAACCCGGCGCAACCCCGAACTATATCTTTTGGCTTACCCCTGGAACAGACTTTTCTGTCGCCAACAACGACCAGTTCCAATATCTAATGTGGCGGCCAATGTACGTCTTTGGGGTGGGCAACAAGGCCGAGATAAACTATTCGCTCTCAATTGGTAATAAGCCGGTCTTTTCGAATGGCAATAAAACGGTTACTATCTCTCTAAAGAACTGGAAGTTCTCGGATGGTCAACCGATCACTGCACGCAACATCGTATTTTGGATGAACCTTCTCAAGGCGAACAAGACAGATTGGGGCGCCTATGTGCCTGGAGAGTTTCCAGACAATGTCGTCTCCACCACCGCCGTCAACGCTCATACGGTGAGGTTTCAACTCAATGCATCCTACAGCCCAACCTGGTTCACCTACAACGAGCTGAGCCAGGTTATACCGATACCCATGGCCTGGGATCGCACATCACTCTCCGCGCCTGCGCCAACTGCAAGCACTCCAAACCTGCCTGATACCACAGCATCCGGTGCACGCGCGGTCTACAAATTTCTCAATGCACAAGCGACTGACCTAGCAACTTATGCTTCAAGCCCAATTTGGTCGGTGGTTGATGGTCCGTGGAAGTTGAAGAGCTTCACAACCGAAGGCAAGGCAGTCTTTGTCCCTAATAAGTTGTACTCCGGCCCGGTAAAGCCGACCATCAAGGAGTTCGTCGAACTACCTTTTACATCCGATTCCGGTGAGTTCAACGTACTAGCGGCTGGGAACAATCAAATCACCTACGGCTATCTTCCCTCTTCAGACATTCAGCAGAGGACTCGAATCGAGAGCACGGGTTACGGCGTTTCACCCTGGACCGTCTTTGGCTTTAACTACATTCCCATGAATTACAACAGTCCCACCTATGGACCCGTCTACCATCAGCTTTACTTCCGCCAAGCCCTTGAGCACCTGATCGATCAGCCGGCTTGGATCCACACCTTCTTGGCCGGTTACGGGGTGCCTAGCTATAGTCCAGTACCAATCGCACCGGCAAATCCCTTTGTGGACTCATATACCAAAAAGAATCCGTATCCATACTCGACAAACGCAGCCAAGAATCTATTGACGAGCCATGGCTGGAAGCTCGTGAACGGTGTCATGACCTGCGAGTCACCAGGGACAACGGCGACTGAATGTGGTTCAGGGGTTAGCGGTGGAACGAACCTCAGCGGCCTACAACTCCAATATGCATCCGGAGTGACATCGCTTCAGCAAGAGATGGAGGCGTTCGCATCAGCAGCCAAGAGCATCGGGGTTGACATCAATTTGACTTCAGCACCGTTTAATACTGTGATATCGGGAGCAGGGAGTTGCACCCCAAGCCAGCCTTCGTGCAAGTGGCAGATGGTGAACTGGGGAGGTGGATGGACCTACGGCCCAGATTTCCTGCCTACAGGCGGTGCATTCTACCTGCCCGGTGCTGGCGCGAACCCAGAGGGTTACTCCAACTCGAAAGCTACCGCGCTGATCAACCAGACGCATACCAGCTCCAATACCGCTGCGACCCTAGCTGCCTATCAGGACTTCATGGCGAACAATCTTCCAGTTCTCTATCAGCCATTCCCAGCATCACAAGTCTCGGCAATTTCGACCTCACTCCACGGCGTGACGCAGAACCCCTACGGGATCCTCTTCCCAGAGGAGTGGCGTCTTAAGTAACGCTGCCGAGACAACGGATTCTCATACAAGCTCATTTTCTCGATCGGTCCAGTCATCTGGTTGATAGGCTGGACCGATCGGCCAGCGTGATATATCCGGAATATGATTCGCATACAACACCAGGTCTCCTCAATCTAAATATCTACCCAAAGATTGTCTCTCTATCTGTATAACGAGAATCACTTCAGGGAACCGGAGCGACAATTTGCCTTCATATAGCGGTCAGCTTCTTTACTCCCAAGCAAAATTCGCCGTCCAGTGTTGGGCGGCCCTGTCTCACGAGGTGACTGTTTTATGGCACATACGCTAGCCACTATCTGAAAGTTAGATCGGCTTTGCATTCAGTGGTCTGTAAACGGCAACCAATGCGACCTCAAATCTAAGAGAAAGTAACACCACGAGATTTGCGGTCACTCAGACACATTCATAACACTGACCAGGAAGAGACGCCGTCATCGTGTAGTAAAGACGACGGGATAAGACTAAATTCACGCGCAGCCCAGCTGGCAAAACCAGCGATGGACACCATTGCTGTAGGCCTCGAATCTGACAATACTCCTCGACGCCGCCACTCACATTCTTGGAGGACCACCGACCTCCTAATCAGTCAGTACGGCCAGATAGAACACCTCCAGCTTAAATATCGAGCATTGCGAAACATCACAATCCTCACCGAGCACCACCCAAATGGGAAGACATAGACTCAGATGTTTCCTTGTGCAGCCTCATCTGGGTCGTCATCCACCCAAGAGGTGCATGCTAGAACAGCCGACCTAGCATCTCTAGCAGCAGTCGGCGACTGACCTGTAGGTCAGCTACGCACGCTATCAACTGGTGCACCATGTATGCATGAAAATCTAAAGCACTGCGCTGCGCTGCGCAGTCTAGGACTACCTCCCCTATGAGTTCTTGGCCCAGTAACTTCCTTTGCTCTTCGATGCCGCAGCAGCACGTGCGTCCTCAAACCCTGGAGCCATGGATGCTGCCGTCCCAGGCAAGACCTGGTGGTGCTCGATGTTAAGCGTTCGTAGCCAACTTTGCTGTCCCATGGTCAATGCAATAAAGAACCCGATCTCCACAAGTTCAGGTTCCGTGAACTGGGAGTGCATCCGTTCCCAAAATGCATCATCGGTGTCAAGGCGCCAAGTAATAGCCTCGGCATAGGCTAGTGCCGCCTTCTCTCGCTCGCTATAGACAGCAGAGCTCTCGAAATTCAGAAGTTCGTCATACTTACCCTCTTCGAGTCCTGCGGATGTTGCTGCAGTCGAACGCTGGTTGCCGCAATACTCGCACTTAACCGATCGCGAAACATAGACTCGACATAGTTCCTTCAACGAGTGATCAGCCACTCCATTACGGAAGACGGCATCCCACGCTTGGGTAAAACCCCAAAACGCGCCTGGCACATGTGCACGGATTGCCGAACTCTCAGGACGCGGCGTACCAATCTGTGCGCAGCGTTCGAGCTCAGCTCTCATCGCGTCGTCCATCTCTTCTACAGGAAAAAAGGTTATCCGTTGGTTCATAAAGCCCCTCAAGTAGTCAATGCAAACGATTGTAACACCTGGAAACCCTTTTGTCTATCGGAAGTATTTGGACACCTCGCTGGCGGCTAGCCAGCCATGCTTGGCCTGGTTCGAAACGTCAGCCAAGATTGAAGGCATGAACCTTGCCAGCAATCTATGACCCGGCTCACATCCAGTAGGCGCCAGGTCTGATTGCTTCCGGCTGTGAGGATTCATCTGACCATAGAATTGTGGTATCACCGTGAAATACCGGAAAGAGAATGCCTAGTGCGAGGCATGCCGCATCCACAAACCGTTAGAACCCAGCGCGCTCGGAGGGATTCGAACTCCCAACCACCTGATCGGAATAGACCCTGGAACTCATATGTAGAGGGCATCGGTTTGCACCAGTGCAGTTCGGAATGTATGTAATTATCAGCGGTTGTCAAGATTCAGCATGACTGTTCAAGAATCCGTGACATTTTTCGTGACACAAACCGCGGCCGTCTCCCAGAACGGATGCCATGGCACTAACAAGAGCTAAAGAGTTGATCTGAATCGAATAAATACGCACCAAATCGATGGCCACGAACTAGCACGACGACCAGACCAACCGGCTAGCAGCTGACCAGTTGGCACTGACGGAGTTCCCGGCAACAGGGCTGCCCCACAGCAAGTCCATTCGTGATCGCCGAATCGGGCTAGCGACGACGTCGACTTCAGTCACGTGCAGCGGTGGTTTGCAACACAATGCCGTTACCATCCGGGTCGTCGAACGTGACGAACCGTCCCCATGGCTGCTCCTGAATGCCGCCCTCGACAGCCACACCTAGGTCGCCCAACCGGCGTACCTCACTGTCGAGATCGTCCGTCTCCAGCACTATGCCCTTCATCGAACCCGCCGGCATCGTCGGGAACCAGGTCACTAAGGTTATCGATGTCGACGACCCAGCCGGGGCCACCTGAACCCATCGTGTATCTGGGCCCATTGTGGCATCAGCGATCAATTCGAAACCGAGTACGTCGACGTAAAAGTCGCGCGCTCGATCCTGGTCGCTGACCGGCAAGGAGAACAGTTGAACCTTCGTGATCGCCATAACCCCACCTTAGTGTAGTCAAGACAGTGCCTAGACGTGAAGAGCCGTGTATGAACGCTGGTCATGGA
>DAHZQE010000275.1:0-9652 GCA_027409005.1 Ferrimicrobium sp.
TCTGAATGGGAAATTAGGATATGGCAATATTTGATGCTTGGTCTCATGGTGGCACGGCTCATAGTCCGCGAAGCCGAGCATGCCGGTATGCACATGGGCGTCCGGGAACTCCTCGACCAGTTGGCCGGCATCCAAGAGACCCTCTTGCTCTACCAGGGTGAGCGAGGTAGCCCCCGTGCCAAGAGGATGCTGACCAAGATGGACCCAACCCAGCAACGCCTCTACGAGCTGTTTCACCTCGGAGACTACGCCCCGAAGCGCTGAGGAAGAGGTTGGTTAGGTACTACAACGCGGCACTGCGGAAACCATGATCTACCAGGACAAATGAAGTCTCGTCACGGCGTAGCCCGGAAACTCCCGCTAGGAGCGTGTCCCAGAACCATATTACGATATAATCTTACTACAATATATTGTGGGTGATTGGAGATGTGACCACAACATGTGGGGGTGTGGGATGGCATTTTTGGAGTTCTGGGACACGCTCCTAGAGTCCGGTACATGGTTGATAGTGTCGCTGAGTGAGGGCAACCGCCAGACCTGCTAGGATCATTCCCACAGATAGTGACAATCCCACACTTAAACCTGTGGGTCCATCAGAAAGTACACCAGCGAGCACTGGGCCAATGGACTGGCCCACCGCGAAGGCGATCGTAAGACCAGCGATTGCTGCAGTCCAATGGTGGAGCTGCAGCGAGTGTCGGACGATTACAGTAACCGCAGTAACAACTGACAGAAAAGACCCTCCAAACAAGAGCGCGGATCCAATGGTAGCTACAGGAGAATGCGAAATAAGTGGTAGTATGGCTCCGACCGCCAGGACGGCAAGCACCATTGCTAGTCCCCGTCCTCCGTTTAACCTAGAAATTAATCTAGCCCAAGCGAATGCTCCGACTACCGAAGCCATTCCTAAAACAACCCAGAAAACGGTAATTCCTCCTGGTCCTGTACCGTGATTTTCCAGGAATGCAACGATGAAGGTCATGTAAGCGATATACCCAGCCCCGAAGAGACCGTAGGAGACAAGAACAGGCACAAAACGCCGTACCGGCCAGTGCCTGTCAGGTCTTGGAGGAACTGGTGGTTCTGCCTGAGCCAAAGCGACCGGAGTTGCGATAGCGAAGGCCACTACTCCAAGTCCTCCGAGTAGCACCCATCCCCATCTCCAATCGTCGGCGGGACTCGTAGCCGCAAGAAGGTATGGGATAACCAGACCTGAGGCAACAATCGCCGCGCCTCCCCCGGCATAGTAGATACCTAATAGGCTGGTCGCTCTGTATGGCGAAATTGCCGAAGTGGCAGCGGCAACGAGCCCTGCGCCAGAGATGAAGGTGACTGCTCCCGAAGCTCCTGCAACGGTCCGCAAAATTACCAGGACATCAATATTCCCCGTGCTACCGGTAGCGAGCAGTGCAATTACAGTTATACCGAGGCTGGCGACGAATGCCCGACGCGTCCCATAGCGACGTATTACCATTGATGTACCTACGGCTCCCAGGAGGTATCCGAGAGTGTTTGCAGTATTTATTACGCCTGCAGTAGCAAATGACCAGTGAAGATTGGCACGCATTGGAGGCAGCAATAGGGCATAGGCGAAACGAGCTAATCCAACTGCCACTGCAGGAGCCAATGCCAAGCTGAGAGCGATCCTCAAGCCTTGAGAAGATCGCGAACGATCACTCCGCGGAAAGTGTTGAGATTCACTCACCTTCGTAAATCCGATGTGCGTCAAGAAGCAATGCCGCCACGCGCCTTGCATCCACTGCTGCTTTCGGGTCGCCATCAACAGTCATACGGGCATTTGCACCGTCAACAAGAAGCATCAAGTCAGAACCAAGCTGTTCAGGGTCATTAAAGCCAGCCTCACCAGCAAGGCCAGCCAGATACTCGCGCATCCAAAGCTTATGACGGTGAGCAACCTCTCGAGCCGGGTGACTCGAGGCGCCAATTTCGGCAGCTGCATTCACAAAGGCGCATCCCCTCGCTCCTTCCTCACTCGCAAACCAGACCCCGAGCCAATCAAAGACTGCAAGCACTCGATCATGTGGGTTGATTGCGTGTGAACGTACCCAAGCATCTAGCGCCGCCACCCGCTCGCCATGGCGTCGTTCGAGCACGGCAACGACTAGTTCATCCTTGGAACGAAAGTGGGCATAGAGGGTGGGTTTAGACACTCCCGCTTGGGCTACCACCTTGTCTACACCAGTGGCAGTTATGCCCTTGACGTAGAACAGGTCGCTAGCGACATCGAGTAAACGAGTATGGGTAGCATCAGATGAACTCATACTGGATATACTAACCGGTCAGTAAAGTAAATGCAAGCCACTGAGCCAATTATTGACAGTTGATTTTCCCATTCAGATGCGAAGAACCGCTTTACTTGGGATGGTTGGGGTAGTTGCAATTATCGGATGGCGATATAGGAGATATGGGTCAGGAGCCGAATACCTGGCGGTGATACTCGCTGTATTCCCACCATGGTGGCGCCTGAACTTTATCGATACCATCCGGATGAATGAGTAAGGCGTGGCCTGGTATGCCTCTGGCCAGTTCATCGATGGGTAACATTCTGCGCCATGTCCAAGAGTGGCTCGTCGTTGCACCTCCTCCTTTACCGGCGAGTGCGGCTAAAAAGGTTGGCCGGGTTACCGTGGTGACTGGAACGGGTATGTCGCCGCCAAGCGCGCTCAACAATTCCAGGGTGCGAATATCTCCGATACCTGGAAAAATTACTTTTAGCGAGAATATCGAGAAGAATCCGTCTGCCTGTGCTCCCCAGCGGCTTCGCGCTTGGGAGAGGTCCTGAAGACAGGCCATAGTGAGAAGTCCCTGCCCGGCGCCTTCTGCGGCGAGCCCAGGAAGGGAGGGAAGAGGCGCTATTCCTGCCACCTCGTCCAGCACAAAAACAACTGGTGCAGCATAGGAACACAGCCTTCGCCTCCGGTATATGGCAGAGCGAATCTGTTCGAGCAGGGCAACGATAAGCGGGGCAGCCTGGTGCTGAGCATCGGATGGGCTGCATACATAGACGGTATCATACGAAGCAACAAACAGGTCCGGGTCGAAATTGGGCTTAGAGGCACTTTCAAGCGCTTTTGGTGAACGATACGTGGAAAGGATACCCGAAGCTGTCGAGAAGATACCCGATCTCTCCCTCTCTTCTGTGCGCCAGATCGACGAGAGTATCGTTTTTGGCATGGTGGCTCCCGCGGCAGAGAGGATGGCCTCAGCTTCCCGCACATCGTGACCCCATACCCATCTGCATACCGCACTTATACCGGTTTCAGAGATGGCTGCGGCATGGAGAAGCGGCGAGAGAAGCGTCTCAGCACGTTCCATCCAGTGAAGTGCTTCGGGCGAGTTGGCAATGCCGGGGCGTGCTGCTGCTGCAAGATAGTGAGACATGGAAACCGCACGGTCGAAATCATCGCAACCGAGTACCGGTGACCATCGTAGCTCGTAGGCGCCATGTGGTATATCCACGGTGCCGGTGGGATCGAATACGTAGCAGTAACCATTTTGGGATCGCCAGCCCAAGGTGGTTTTGAGTACATCGTCTTTGGTGGAGGTAACCACGAGAGCGGCCGGAGCAGCCAGCACAGCGGGGATGACCATGGTGGTAGTCTTTCCGCAACGAGGTGGGCCGATTACAAGCGCGGTCAACTCAACTCCCATGAAGACTGGCTGGAAAGTACCGGCTGACTGTCTGGAATTGGCAACTGTTGCCCCCACGGGAAGCCCGAAAAATGCGGTTATTAACTCCTTCTTTCTGCTTGTCCCGGAAGTCGGAGACACAGGGGTAAGTGAGGATTGTTCCGGCGACTGTGGCAGTGATGAGAGCTGAGAGTCAGAATCTTCCATGGCCAATCCGGTGCGTGGGTGGCTCCAACACGAGTTCCCTCCCACGTCTTTTGTCATAGGATGCAATTGCAGACATTGCCTCATTGTATACGATACGCTGCCGCTCATCCAGCGGCCTTTTGCCGAGGGCGGCATTTCCTTTCACGCCGGCCATGGCGCGATAACTCTCTATGAGAGATGCCACCCTGTCCCATTCAGGACGTTCATCGGGGAATCCGGGACGAGGGCCGATGGCATCGATAAGATAGGATCTCTCTTTCGTTGGCTCTGTTATTGGCCTTGTGGGACATGGGACTTCTCTGTCATGGGGGTGTCTGGTGGGTTCATGGGAGCTGATGGGTGGTTCATGGGGGTATCTGGGTGGTTGTGTGGCCAGGCTGGGTTGTTGTATCCCATCTGATGCCATGTGTTTTGCTCTGGAGATACCCAGGGACTCCATGAGAGATTCTCTTGCCATATCCCTTAGTGCTTCCGGCGTAAGCTCCGGGTGCTGTATAGGGCCATTATTTGAATTATCAATACCTGTTTCAAAAGAACCTCCTGCAACATACAGGTCGCTTTTCACCCTAGCGCGAGACATGGCAACGTATCCGGCTTCACGGTAAAGAGATGCGCTTCCATAGATGAACGCTGCGGATATGGTTGCTCCCTGTGATTTGTGGATGGTTGAGGCATAGCCATAACCCAAGTTCCCCGCATCTACATAGGACTTATTTATGAAACGGATTCCGCGTTCTGTCTGGATGACAAGATGTTCAGTATGGACGGCTACTATCTTGCCTCTCTCCCCGTTTACAACGCCTGCTCGTTGATCGTTTCTCATACACATAACATCGTCACCATCGGCAAAACCCTGGCCGCTTTTTGAACAATACAGATCCTCTTTCAAGATACCAGCCTGTTTGAGACAGAGCCGTGCCAGGTCGTTCAGTTCATCTACATCCCTGGCATAAGAGGCGTATATGTACGTAGAGGCGCGCCTATTTTCAATATAACGGGGATACCAGTCTGAAACCAGTGCCGTCTTTGCAGAAGATGAGCTGTCATGGAAATGGACGCGTTCGTTGTCGGTATATGACCTGACAGCACGTTCCACATTGCCGCAACGAAGGTCTTTAAGTGCTTCTTTTTCCCAGGAAGACTCCTGGCGGCGATTGGCAGAAAGCACAGATGGGTTAAGTTCCCCAGCAAGTGCCCTGAATGCCCCGCCTGCGGCAATTTCAGGCAGTTGGCGATCATCTCCCACCAGTACCACCTTTGCGCCAAGAGGAACTGCTTCATCTATGACCATTGCCAGCATTCTCGTGCCGACCATGCCTGCTTCATCTATTATTACCACATCTCCCCTGGCGAATGGATGCTCGCCTCCTGCAAGCTGTCCTTGGAGGAATGCAAGAGTCGTAGCTTCAATTTCTGCACCATCGGATAACTCCAATGCGGCTCTTGCAGAAAGTGCATAACCATATACTGTATATCCCTGGCGATCGAATGCTTCTGTTGCACAGCGCAACCCGTAGGTCTTTCCGGCTCCGGCATAGCCAACCACCACCTCCACCCCGTCACCCGAACTGGTGAGCTTTCGCACCATGCGTAGTTGCTCTTCGCTGAGATCCGGATTGGAGGAAATGACATCTTTGAGTAGCGCTTCGCCTACGACGGATGTATTGGATTGCGCTGCTTCACGGGCGGTGTGGAGAAGCTCTTCCTCTATGCGAAGAAGTTCTCTGGTGGTGTAGCGCTTGGAATAGTGGAGCGGATCGGAAGAAAGATTCCGCTTATCGGAGGTGGTCAGGTGATAGCCGGGTTCGGTGGTGTTTGAATTATGATCGGAACCGGGAGGGTTGTCGGCTGGGTCGGGGTAGGAGTGGGGATGGTTGCCGGGGTCTGGGTTGGAGACGGGAGTGAGATTGGGGTCGGTATGGGAAGGGTTGCTGGGATCGGAACCGTGGGCAGTGCCGGAGCCGGAGTTGGTGCTGCTGGGGTCGGAGCTGGGAGTTAGATCGGAGTTGGGACTTGGATATCTGTTATATGTTCCAAGTGGAACGATACCATCTGACTCCAATACTGCCGTAGAGATATGTTCTATCGTATCGAGTGATGCGCCATTTTGCCAGAGGGCGGCAGCTTCTCTGTATACGTCTCTTTTTTCAAATGACGACTCGTATGCACACAGACCTTCTGCTCCGATCAGATGCTCCACTGCTTTTTCAATCGGGTCAATCTTATCCTGGTTGCAGGTGGGGGTATCTGTTGGGCTGAGCGCTGTCCGGTCAGGCTCCGCAGCGGGCAGGTAGGCAGGGTCGTTAGTTGTCTCTCTCTGGTTGGCAGGCAGCCGGTGGGTAGGCCGCTCTATCAGGCAGGTGAGTTGTGCGGGGTCGAAACCGGACTCTTTTGAACGATTGATCCAGATGTCTTTAAGGGGAAGCTGGATGGAATCTGCCTGTATGGTGTGCTCATCATTTTCATTGGCCCTGGTACTATCCGGTGCATGCTTAAGGTGTTTTGGCTTTCTTGTTTCCAGGGCTGCTATCTGGGCTGCCTTTGGAGAGCGGGTGTGCCAGTTGTCCAGTGTTTCGATGATCTCGCGTCTTCTGGTGGAAAACAGGTCGATCAGATCCCTGTCTATCCCCTCAATCTCGGCTATACCGTTTGTCACCGGGGTGAACTTCACTCCAAGGCTGCGCGATAACTCGTCTCTAAGCACCGCCTGGTAGATGAATCCCGCGGTTCTCGAGTGGTGGTAGATGATTCTTGCATATATGGATGAGTACTTTCCGTCCATGCCTTTCAACACATTTGCCACAAGTACATGGGTATGGAGCTGTGGGTCACCCTCCCTGCTCGTGCGGTGCCTGAACGCACAGGCAATCATACCTGTGGTTGTGACGGTTGCATTGCCGGCCGCCCCTCTTCTTGCGTAAAGAGCGTGGTGCTCCAGATACGAGAGAGCTGATGACACTGCCCTGTTGTGAGAGGCGGTTACTTCTGCCGGGAGTTCATCATCTCCAAGACCATACAGGATGCTCACCGACTTTGGCGCGGAGAATGTAAGATCGAATCCCGCCACTCTTGTCGGAGAGGTCTGCTTAATGCCAAGGGAGCTTCCGGTATTGGGGTCGCATCCTGAAAGTATTGAATGCAGATGTGTATCTGTTACTTCGCCTGTGAGATTGAGCTCCGATGCTCCGTTTCCGATCCAGTATCCCGGTGCCTCTCCTGATCCGAGGTAGTACTCCTCCTGGCCCTTGGCAACGCTACGCAGGTAGTAGTCCTCAGCACCGAGAACGAGCTTGCCTATGGACAACATGACTGGAATCGATGCCGGGGTGTTGTTTCGTGCGCTAAGCCAACTACAGACAGACAGCTCACCATATATCTGTATCCTGCTTGGTTGGCTGTGGCTCTGCTTGGCAGCTGTTCTGTCCCTCTATCAACGACATGAGAGCAACCCGCGGGACTACAATACGGCGTCCAAGGCGCAAAGAGGGTAACTCACCTCTTGTAACAAGCTCATAGGCAAGTGCTCTCGATATCCCAAGCAACTTGGCCGCCTCCGGTACGCTGAGCGTAAGCGGTTCGGCGACATGTCTGTCCTCATGGGTAGTGGCAGTATCAGTACGCCTGAACAAAGCTCTACCGGAGACAACATGTCTTTCGGTGCTACCGGGTTGAGCCTCATGTGGATCACCACCATAGGGTGGCATCACCGCAGAATGCTCATCTCTGGTGGGTGTGGCACTGGCTGATATTTGTGTATATAGGTATATTGGTGTGTTCATGACAGTGATTATGAACCCGATGTGTCCCCAGATGTGTCCCCAGATGTGTCCCCAACCAATTTTTCTTTAGTAGTGATTTACCGCCAAAAATAGCCTCTGACCTGCAGTGGGGATACATATGGGGACACATAGTTGATAATGGCGTTATGTATGATCTTGAAGATGTGCTAAATGGCCTTTTAGCTGGGGTTATCTGATTACCACAAATAAGTGGAAGTGTGTGCCTATTTCTATGCTTATCCTGAGTGGCTGGGGCTCCGTGCTATGGGTGGTTCTGGAGCTGGTTTGGGCTCTGTGCTCTGGTAGATGCCTACCGAAGTATATTACAAATACAGCCTCAGAAGGGATTGACAATCTAATCAAGAAAGTCAAGGGTGTACCATTTGGCTTCAATAGTTTAAAACACTACGGAATCAGGTCACTCTTATATACCGGAAAGGTGAACTGGGGCCTACTTTCAACTATTGCCATTTCGTAATATCCAATACCAGCTTCAGACTTCACTGCAACACTTTTAAGCATTGGACATTGCAGCTGGCCTTTCCATTACTCACAAGCTTCGTCAGGGCTTAACACACAATTTCGAGGCCAAGCACAAGCATCAAATATTGCCATATCCTAATTTCCCATTCAGACGCGTAGAACCATATTGCCAAGCTTTAATTTTCCACCTGTGAGCGAAGAACCGTATAGCCACTGTTCAGATATGGTAAAATGGCAGACTATTGGGCGTAACTTCAGGTTGGTATGTTAACTGTCCGTTAGCGCACGGCATCTTTGTGGGCGCACAATGAACACTTTATGTCGCGCACGGGTTATTGCCACACGAAGCAATCGCCGTGTCGCCTCGAATGGTTCTGACTCGCGTGTGCTGTCGAAGAACTTGCCGGAGTAACGACCCTCGACCATCACCACACCGTCGAACTCCTTACCTTTCGATTTGTGCATCGACATGAGCACGATTCCCGCTGGATCCGAGTTCGCCGAAATCAGCTGGTGGGCCTCGAGCGTCTTCCGAACGCTTTCTGCCGCTTGTCCGTACGTCCCGGTTGCCAGCCACTGACCGCCGAGCACTCCCCCAATCTCATCCTTCGCTCGGAATAAGCGTACAAACCGCACGTTGTTGAAGATCTCTCTCAGCTTCGGGACGGCGGCTACCACCGCACGAGCAGCGAGCCAATCAGTCTCGGCCCTGCCCACGAGCGTAAGTCCCGCCCGACTCAGTGAGATTAGCTGGTCAACGGTCTGGAGTTTCGACGTACCCTTGTTACGGAGTGCCTCCTCGGCCTTTCTGTACGACACTGCAGTAGATTGAGCGGAGGCAGTCGAACGTATCGAGTTCTTCAGCTCGTAGTAATGAGTGATATACTGCAGTGTGGCGGCGACACCAACCTGCAAGTCATGCTCGGGCCACTCCAGAATGCTGCCGACAACCTGCGCCGCGGCTGTTGTGAGTTCTGCGTCCCACACAACGTCTGGCTCGAGAAGATGGCCTCTATTGCTTCGACCAGTTTGCGCCGGCGAGTGTCGAGATCCTCGGGCGAGCCGAGCGTGTCCTGCGACTTGTAAGTCAGCGCTATCCAGTCATCATCCTCGACGAGTTCCAGGACACCGACGACGCGCAGTGGGGGCTTGTTCAGCTGCTGGGCAGCCACAGCCGACTGATCGTGTTGGCCGATCCCGATCAGCGCATCTTCGAGTACGATATAAAGGTTGATCCAGAGCGCTTGAATCAACTTCACGCGTTTCTGAAGCCAGCTGAGTTCGACCTCGGCAATGCAAACCACCGCAGTCCAGACGCCAGCATCCTCAGCTTTGCTGATGCCGTGCTGCGGAACCGGCCACTGCCGCAGACCGACGACGTAGTGCTCATGCCGTACCTGCCGGCCACCTTTAAGGCGTGCGTACACGCCGCTACCTTTGTAGCTTATCGCGATCTAGTGAAGATGGGCATTCGCTCACCAACGATTGCTCTGCTCTGTCGATCGAACCAGCTCGTAGTGGAAGTTTCGGCG
>DAHZQE010000281.1:0-2951 GCA_027409005.1 Ferrimicrobium sp.
GGATAGTTTATATGGCATTCAATAGGATCAAAATTCGATAGTAACGACCTATCGTAGCCATTTAGCAGGTCAGTGGTAAACTCAGAGGCCATGGAGACAATCACGACAACCATTCCAGCACCTGATCGGGCGGAGACTATCTTCGAAGCAGTTGTCGAGGTTGTCTACGGCGTTACCGAACCAATTAACATTCACCGAGAGGATCTCAGCGTCGAGGGCCGCAGCCTGCGAACCGGAGCCTCCTCCGCCCAGCTTCCCTACAAACTCAAGGTCGTACCCATCGGTGAACTAGCCTCTGAAATTCTGCTCGAGATTGACCTCGAAAACCGATCAACCCGACAGACGATGGCCAAAGATCTCCTCATCAATGTGTTTAACGAACAGACACCGCGCGAATACGCGAGACGACAAGCTGATGCGACAATGAGTAGAAATGACGATCTCCAGCCAGCTCAATCGATGTTTGACCGTTGGAGCCCACCGAAGGTCGCTGAACTCTTTCAGTACGCCTCGATCCCTCTGCTCATACTCGGATGCATAGTTTTCATTATAACGATAACCATCTTTGCCTCCACAAACCCAATCGCACGCCCGTCTGCCTGGGTCATAGTACTCACTTTAGGTGGAGAGATTTTTGGAACCGTTATGGCGGCCGCCATCCTGCTCTACTTTGGTTATGCGCTCAAGATTCTGTCAAAGGGCCGCGATGCCTCCATGACTCCGACGACCTCCGAGTGATCGAGCCAGAACTAGTCGCTCTTTCGAAACTCTAGAATCGCAATGAAGGCCATGGCTGCACCCATGACGGCTACAATCGCGAGCGACAGAGCGACAGGAACTAACCACCCATTCCACGTGACTCCCGGGCTGAGGAAGTGACGAGCCGCCTGAGTCATGTTGATCGAGTTAAAGACAACACTGCGCATTGGCCCAACAATATAGGTAAGCGGATCAATCCTGGTCAACACCGTCAACCAAGTCGGCAAACCTGCAAGCGGGTAAAGCGCTCCAGATAGGAAGAAGAGCGGCATCACCAACATCTGAGTCACAGCCATGAACGCCTGGAACTGTTGGATACGTGCAGCCATCATGACACCAAAGGCGGTCAAGGTAAATGAAAGCAGGAGCAGCTCTCCGATGAGTGCAAGAATCAGTGTTGGTCGGTACGGAACCCCCGCGAGCCCCGCCAAAATCAGGATGATGACCCCTTGGAACGTCGCTACCGTAGTACCCCCAAGGCACTTGCCGAGCACAATCGAACCACGACTCACCGGCGCCACCAACATCTCGCGTAGGAAGCCAAACTCCCGATCCCACACTATCGAACCTGCAGAGAAGAGCGCAGTAAAGAGCGCTGACATCGCAAGCACTCCAGGGTATAGGAAGGTACGAAGGTTCACCCCTGGCGGCATCCCATGTTTGGCCAAGGTTGACAGACCAGTTCCGAGGACGAAGAGAAACAGGATCGGCTGAATGAGTGAGGTCACCATCCGAAGCTTGTCTCTCCAAAATCGAATTAACTCTCGCCTCCAAACGATACTGATCGCCCGGAGGTCCTGGCTCAATCCTCCGGTGGGCACCGCCACGCGAATCGCGGCAGCCTCATCAGGCGCACCAAGTGGGGTCGATGTTGATGTAGTCATACTCAATTACCTCCCTCGAAAACGCTGCCGCAGTGCGCGCATCGCATCGCTCCCGGTTGCTTCGGTATCTCTGATCGTTCTACCGGTGTAGGACATGAAGACATCGTCGAGTGAGGGGCGTGCCACGCTAACCGATCGGATTGGAACACCTAACTCAGCAAAAAGCCGAGGAACAAACTCCTCGCCAGAAGAGACTGAGAAGGTGACCAAACCGTCGTGCATCCCTGCATCGAGGCCAAACTGCGCATCCAGAGCGGCTATAGCTGCGTCATCGTCAGCGGTAGAGATCTGAACGCGATCCTTACCCACGCTCGCCTTCAGAGCCTCCGGTGTGTCGATTGCCTGGATCTGACCATGATCAATTATGGCGATCCGATCACAGTTCTCCGCCTCGTCCATGTAGTGAGTCGTCAGAAAGATCGTGATATCTTCGCGCTGCTTGAGATCGATAATGTACTCCCAGATTGAGGCGCGTGTCTGTGGATCTAGACCAACGGTAGGTTCATCGAGAAATAGCACCTTCGGTGCGTGGAGAAGACCGCGGGCGATCTCCAACCTGCGCTGCATACCTCCAGAGAAGGTGCTCACCAGGCTTGTGCGGCGTTCCCAAAGACCGACCATCTCAAGCACTTGGCGCATACGAGAGTCGACAAACTGCTTTGGAACTGCATAGAGTTCAGCATGAAAACGAAGGTTCTGTTCAGCCGTCAAATATGAATCAAGAGTAGGGTCTTGAAACACCAACCCAATGTTGCGGCGTACCGACTCTCGCGCACCAACCACGTCATAACCAGCCACCTCGGCACTGCCGGCGGTGGGTTGAGCAAGGGTGCAGAGAATCTTGATCGTGGTCGACTTGCCTGCCCCGTTCGGACCAAGAAAGCCAAAGATCTCTCCTCCTGCCACCTGAAAATCTATCCCTCGAACCGCCTCGAGCGAACCGTAGCGCTTGACGAGCCCTTGCACCAACACTGCTGTGGGCCGCTCCCGCATTGAGGATCCTACGTTAACGGCGGTCGATCCAACCTCAGATGACGCCATCGTCACCCTCCTTATCGCTATTTGTATGCATCGCCATCACCGATCCACCAACAAAATCACTCTGAATCTCAAGCGCAAATACTCAGCCAACGCCGGCCGTGGACTAACAGCACAGAGCACTCCCGACACCTCTACTGTAGCCATCGAAGCCATCGGTACACAAGCTCATCACCAGGCCACCAGTTGGCAATCGACCGACCCGAGGGAGGTAACAAGTATGGCTACATCAACATCAACCCCTCTTGGTGCGCCTGATGAGGCTGCTGC
>DAHZQE010000285.1:0-3229 GCA_027409005.1 Ferrimicrobium sp.
GACCAGAGCACGCTGAGCTGAGATTACCTCGCTCAGGAAGCCACCCTTCTTTGCCTGTAACACGTAACCTTTGTCGGCATCACCGGTGCTCTCGACGGTGAACCCTTCACCCTTTAGAAACTCCTCGATCTTGTTGGAGAATGCATCTAGATCTACTTGCTTTCCTTTAAAGGATACGGATTTCTTGCTAGCCATAGGGTTTACTCCTTGGTTGGGGACTACTCCGACCACCCTTGCACAGATCGTGCCGCGATGCAATCTGATTCCTTCAGGTTGATGGCTCGCTCGCCAACAAACATGAGCGCGGCCATCGTAGTTGGCGGATCTCCCTAGCTCGCTAATGGCGAGCGAATGAGATGGAATGCCAGCTCAGGTTGGCATTTAGCGATAAACTAGCTCGGCCGGTGTGAGGCGACCACTGTTGGTCGCCCGTGACATCCTCCCCGCCCTTCAAGACGGGGTGCGCGCCCGTTTGATCAACAACCAACAGCGCCGTCTATGAGCTCTCGAAGTAGGTCAGCGTGACCGTTGTGACGTGCGTACTCCTCGATTAGGTGAGTGAGAATCCACCGTAGACTTATCGCCTCGTCTCCACCTATACTCGGAAAGTCGAGCGAGCGCACCGACATCAACTCGTCACTGCGATGCTGCTCGTCTAGCCAGAGATCGCGAGCGACAGCAAAAGGTGCTGATTCTAGATCGTCGAAATCTGCCTCTGGGAATTCGTCGCTGCAGTAGAAGGGGCTTTTGACGCTGGTTTCGCCGTTCAACACGGTGCTCGTCCAGAAGAACTCCACCTCGGTCATGTGGCGAACTAACCCATGGAGCGAAAGTGCAGATGTTGGAATTGGCCGAGTGTTCAACTGCACTTCATCTAGTCCTTCACACTTTAGCAGGAGCGTTACTCGGTGGTAGTTGAGCCAGCCCTCTAGCATGTCGCGTTCGTTGGCGTTCGCGGTAGGTTCGCTTCGACGCGGGTCTACAAGGTCCTTACCCAACTCTACTCCTCAAGGCCGAGTCGCTAAGCGACGAATTCATAAGCTTAGGTGGATTATATCGTGCTGGGTTGACGCCGTTGGTCGACGTTGTTGCATACTGGAGCTAACTCCTGAGTGACCAATTGGTAACTCGATCACGACTTGCACCGATGAGTATCTTTATGGCGAGAGCCGCTGCTTTGATCGGCCAAGACTGGGGTCTGCCATCACCGGACGTTCGGTTGGAATCTGTTGTTAGACAACTGGTCTTTGCCTATAACCGCTGATCGCGAGGGAATCAGATGGCAGACCTCACCAGGAAGGCAGTCTTGTGGCTCAAGCTCCTGGGCTCGAGCCACAAGCTGGTCCAGGGTTTTGCGTGCCTGAGTCAGTTCATCGATTCTTTCTTGATAGTCGTATGCTCGTTTTTGGAGAAGAGCGAGCACCTGCTGGCAAGGTACCACCCCAGCCTGCCGGTGGGCGATGATCTCTCTGATCTCCTTTAGAGACAGCCCGACGGCTTGGCTCGCTTTGATAAAACGCACCTGATCGACGGCGTCGTCTGGGTACTCGCGGTAACCCTGTGCGCCACGATGAGCGATCGCAAGGACACCTATCTCTTCGTAGTACCGCAGAGTCTTCACCGGAACTCGAGTTTGCTTAGCTAGTTCACCGATTCGCACCTTTTTCATTCTAGGTGAACCCTCCAGTTGACGGGAGGGTTGTTAACGTGAGCATGATTTACGCTACACGGGTCATCGCACGCGTCGTAGTCGGAAGTGGGCCAACAGGAGAAGATGCCATGATAGATGAATTAGCGAACGACTACGATCTTGCCATCATCGGATCAGGGAGCGCGGCCTTCGCGGCAGCTATCCACGCAGTGACTCTTGGCGCAGATGTGATCTTGGTTGAGCAGGGGAGCATTGGTGGAACCTGTGTCAACGTTGGGTGTGTGCCATCGAAGGCGTTGCTCGCGGCCGCCGAGGCGCGTCATGTGGCGATGGCCCAACCCTTCGAGGGTATTGTCACCAACGCTGGCCCAACGGACATGCCGTCGCTGATGGCTGGCAAGAGGAATCTGGTGGAGAGCTTGCGGCGTGCGAAGTATGAAGACCTTGCCGATGCCTATGGTTTTCTAGTCATGCCAGGAGTGGCGAGCTTCGCTGCTGATGGCACGCTGCGCGTTCACAGCCAAGCAGCTGAAGACGAGTACCGCGAGATCAAGGCTACCCACTACTTGATAGCGACTGGAGCATCGCCAGCAATCCCAGCAATCCCAGGCCTCGACTCTGTTGAGTACTTGACCTCAACGACGGCGATGGAACTCTCGTTGGTTCCGGAGCGACTCTTGATCATCGGGGCTAACGCCGTCGGACTCGAGTTGGCTCAACTATTTTGTCGCCTAGGTGCCAAGGTAGCTATAGTCGAGATGCGCGACCGTATCGCAGCTGATGAGGAGCCAGAGATATCAGCGATGCTGCACCGTGTGCTTGCAGATGAAGGCATAGAGATCTTCACTGACTCGTCAATCGACTGCGTTGTGGGTGAGGGTGACAATATTCACCTCAAACTCACGCGCGCTGGGCAGTCGCTGACGCTCGAAGGTGAGACACTTTTGGTCGCGACCGGAAGGTTCGCTAACACCGCCTCACTCGGACTCGAGTATGTCGGCGTCAGCCTTGGTGGCAGAGGTGAGATCGCGGTTGACGACCAGTTGCGGACTACGAACGCAAAGATTTTCGCTGCTGGGGACGGTACTGGCGCGCCACAGCTGGTCTCCGTCGCCGGACAACATGGGGTCATTGCTGTCGATAATGCATTACGTGACGCTGGTCGCGTCGTCGACTACCGAACTCTCCCTCACGTCATCTTCACCACGCCCCAAATTGCTTCGGTTGGCCTCACTCACGAAGAGGCGGTGCTTGCTGGCTATCACTGCGAAAGCCGCGTGCTCGAACTCAACGCAGTGCCTCGCGCACTCGTCAATAGGGATACCAGGGGATTGATCAAGATCGTAGCTGATCGACTCAGTGGTAGCGTGCTCGGAATTCACCTGCTTGCCGACGGCGCCGGGGATGCTATCCTCGCCGGTGTCTATGCACTTGAGGCACACTTTAGCGTCGACCAACTGGCATCTATCTGGGCCCCATATCTGACCATAGCCGAGGCGATCCGGCTGGGCGCTCAATCCTTTACCCGTGACGTTACGATGCTATCGTGCTGTGGATCGTGATCGAGCTTGGCCCAAC